>JBLIRM010000226.1:0-5652 GCA_049472295.1 bacterium
ATAAGGCACTGGAGTAGTCATCAAATACCCTTTCCACCTTTGCCTCAGAAAGTAGCAGACTCTCCCATTCCTCTTCACGATAGATGATCAGCTTGGTGTGTTCACAGATATTCTGCTGCCTGCCGATGTTCACTTTGATTTTTGCTCCCCTTTTCTCCAATATCTTCCCCTTGCATAGCGGAAAGTGGTTTCGTATTTTCATGGCCAATATCTCAGCGGCCTTGGGTATAATCTCGTCCTTATCGCCCTTCAAATAAACATCACTACTATAAAGCAGCTTTGTTGTCTGTGTATCGATCATTGTCCCGCTTAATTCAATGGAATCCTCTCTATTCCTCATATAACCCGTAAAAATGGCCTCAGCATTCGATAGATTCCCAACCCGAATGACATTCTTTTTCCTAGATAAATCAGAGACGCTTATCCTTTGCTCCCTAAGGATCTCCTCCAATTTTTCCCTTTCCACAACTTGAAACCTCTTTTGATTTACAAAGGCAGTGTTTAGTCTGAAAAATACATATCTTTTGGTCGTATCAGAATTCCATTCGGGTTCCGAAAGATCTTCTACCGGCAGGATAGAGACGCATAGTCGATATTTTTGATCCAGCAAATCCTCTTCCTTTTTTACAACATAAAAGCTCTTTCTCTTGGTTGTTCCCTTCTCATTTGTAACCTCTATCGTAATCTCGTTCTGCCCAGGGGCTATCTCGATGGTCTCGCCTAAAAATAGAACCTTTTCCCCTTCCTGAGTGAACTTCCTCTTAAGCTTGCCAAGAAGTCCGGAATCATAGGTAATGCTGGAAATAAGATGATTGTTGATAAAGATTTTGATATCAGAAATATCCGTCTGATATTGGATCTTGCCCAGCAGGTAGATACTGTCATAGATCGTAACGCTGGGTAATGGCTCGAAGAAAAGGAAGGGTTCAGTATCATTAAGAGCAAACCTTGGGATATCCAGAGAGGCAATTTTGATTAAATCCTGCCCGCTTGATTCAGCACACGCTCTTGTGAAACTTCTATCTTCATGGTATAAGCTGAGAGCTGTCTTATTTCTGCTGTCAGGAGAAAGCTCAATATGGCCTGATGTCTTGTTACCTGCCATATCCGTAGCCAAAAGGGGTAGCCTTTGTACATCTTCGGCCAATTCTATCCACTGGCTAAACTCAACCATTTTCCCCTTGCTTAATGCTATGGACTTGTCATTAATGATTAATGTGTTTACACCTAAATCATCAAGAATTATACCCTGGATCAACATCCTCCCATCATGAATGGCTTGTTCAAGCGGGGTATGGGACAGATTGACGATCGGGCATGTCCTGTCAACCACTATATCAAGTGTCTTTTCTGCTCTCCTGCCTAAAAGGTCCTCGGTCATTATTGTTATTGAGTTTTTCCCCCTTTTCAGAAAGAGGGTATGGATAAATGGGATAGTTTGGGCAGAAAGCTCAATGAATATGGGCTCGCCATCTATCGAAAGTGACGAGACAAAGTTGTCATCCTCTGCCTGACCCTTTATGGTCAGTTTTAATGCATTGGTAAGATAGTGGTCGGAGGAAGGAAAAGACAGGTGCAGCCGGGGAGGAAAAAGGTCCAGGTCGTTTTCCTGTAACCATTGTCTTCTCACCTCGTTAAGGAAATACATGGCCTTTGAGGATGGGCTGTCCTGGATCGATTTCTCTAATTCCTTCATAGCCTCCTGTGTTCTCCCAGTATGATAATAGATAATCCCCAGTTCCCTATGGGGAAAGTATCCCATAAAATGCATCCCATAGGCCCTGGCCAATCTTTCATCATCAGACCGGTCATGAATCGATTTTGCAAATTCCTTGATGGCCAAATCGAGGCACCCTCCATCCATATAGGAGCGCCCTCGCAAGTAACAGCTATCCCAGTCATTATGAGTAGTGATATAACGTATTTTGGAATAGTCCTTACCATCCTTGATGCAGGGTTCTATTTTTGGCACGGCACAACTGCAAGACAAAAGGATGGGCAGACAGAATATTAATCTGAGGATTGATGATGAATGCCTAAATCTCATGACCTTTCTGCATCTCCCACTCCCTTTATAAGGATCTATTTTGTTGCCTGGTAAGCAAAGGGCATTTAAACGTCAAACGGGCACAAGTGGATTTTTTCACACAGGGAACGCAAAGATCGCGGAGACATTTAGTTAAACAATCATGTCCCTTCGGGGCACCACTAAGAATGAAAATTTGTGCTATTTTTTTATTAATAGGTGCTATTTACGAGACAAAAACTCTGCATTTTCTGGAAATTATGCGATGAGTTTTGAAAGCGTAAATTACCCCATGCAAAGTATAATAAATTGTAGATCCCTAAAATTTGCCGGTTTGAGGCCAAATTTCGTTAGTAATAACCCTATCCCCATTCTCCAATGACCTTTTTGTATCCAGAACCTTTGCCAGGGAGAAATCATGCTCTGCTGTTATAACTTTTATCTGCCCGATCTCAGCGGGTTCATCCTTTTTACCAAGGATCGCCATGATAAGACCCGGTCGCATGCCAACCCGTGATCCTATATTTAATTCAACCTTATCCGGATCATCTATTGCTGTTATTTTCCCCCTTAACGGATATAGGCTGCCCATCTCCCTGATTACCCTTTTGGCAATATTGGCAGCAACGGCCTCACACTGCTTCTCTTCCTCCATGGGATAGGTAAAGGCCACTCTGATAAGCGAAGTCTCTGTTTCGATCAGATTTATGTCTATTTTATACTGTTTCTTGTAAGGAAGGATCTCGGAGAACATGATAAAGCGGGCCCCCAAAAATCTTGCAAGAAGAATGAGGTCCTGTTTTTTGTCTGCAAAATCTGATAAGGAGATCCGATGCTCCATCAGGATATTATCCAGGTGTTTTCGATCAACCAGAGGTATGGATCCTTGATTTTGGATGGCGGAAGTGATCTCACGTGTTAACAAGTCATTAAGCCTTTGCAGTTCTCTATGTTCTCTTGAATCTATATCGCTTACTGATAAGTGGCCAAAACAGGCCATGGTCATGGGCCTTGAGGTCCAACCATCTTGAAAATCAGAAAGCCGGCCTTTACCTCTTTCTTTAAGCCTATTTTCAATGTCTTTGATCAGGCTATCAATGCTATCCTGATCATTTTTAGCTGGTATTGCGGTATGTGGAGTTGAAGATGGTTTATGGATTAAGCGCTTCAAGACACTGACGGTTCCCACCAGGATCATAACAAAAAGGCATATAAAGAGGACAATATTTAAAGGATGGGTAAGCCAGGATGGGAATCTCCTTGAAGAAACAGTTTTCCTTAAAGCTTGGCTTCTTTCACCCCTGGTCTCTCTATGGGGATCCTGAGCAACTGTTTCAGGGGCATGGCCTTCTGACAGCGTGGCAAATTCCTGATTGTATCTCCTCTCTTCAAAATATTCCTCTTTTCCATTCTTGCTGAAAGCATCCTTTCCAAAATAGATACAGGTTGGATCACCATAGAGCATATACGCCATCCAGGTCGTGTTCTCTTCCCCATATCTTTGAATGAGATGGAGCCGGGCTTTTCTTAGAGATTGACCAATGCTAATCCCCTTCAAGAGGTTTTGATAAAATTCTTCAGCAAAATGCAGGCCAGGCCTGTCAGGTATATCCCAGAAGGTTCCAATATAATGCTGAACCCCTGCCAAGAGAAATGCGTTGGCCAGACCGTAGGCGCCCTTTTTACCATCAGCAGTAAAGCTCCAGGGTTCGGTTTGACTTGACTGGCAGGCATTTGAAAAAATCAAAAACGGTAAAGGTGCACCTCCGATCATATTAATAACGTCAGCCGTAGTAAGCATGCCATCCGCAGTCTGCCATCCGCCAGAAGAAGGCCCCTGTAAATCGTATTTAGCGTGGCCTGCAAAATGAATGATATCAAATTCTCGAAGAGACTTTTTAATAAATTCTGTTTTTATAAAAGTTGTTTTTAGGTTGATTTCTATCTGTTCATACAGATTTCTAAATCTTTCTACCAGAATCTTCCCTTCTTCATAGGAAGCCTCGAGATCGCCTTTGGAATCAGCCAAGACCAAAAGCTTAAGGGGTTTTTCAGGCTTTCTGATAACAAGAGGTGCTATTGTCTGCTTGGTAGTTACCACTCTGCCAATGCTAAATTTTTGACAGAGAAACTGACTGCCATCATAAAGTAATTCCCAGGGTATCTGTACCAAATTCCCATCGATTTTCAAGATAATTTCTTTGCATCGAGTAGAATAGAGTAATTTTTTAATCTTTAAGGTGAGTAACTGGTCAAAAAGGGACTGCCCTATGTATTTAATCCGATCAATAACGGCATTATCTGCTTTGGCTTTTTTCCCAGTACTATTCAGATGTCTAAACAGTTCTATACAATTATTATTTATATCAGTATGAGAGACTTCCAGATCTTCGTAATATTCGATCGTTTTTCTTTCATTAAGAAACTGCTCCTGTGCACTGAGGCTTAATAAGTCTTTTGCACATCTGATATGTAAAACAAATAGTTTTTCCATAATATTTTTATATATCTGCTCTTAAATAGAGAAAAACACTACAAAACAATATACAAAAGTGCAGGAGCTATATCAACCGCAAAAATGCTTTTTTGTCTTTGGCATTCAATATTGTTTCGAATTTCAATATTTCAACCTCGAATCTATTTTCTGACATAAAAAACCCGAATTTCAGAAATAAGAGACTAATAAGGGGTATGAAATAGTGGATTCCGGCAAAACCATGGATAAGATTCGGAATAGTTCATTTCTGAATCTTTTATTCAGCAATAAGGAAAAGGGTAGGGACTTTTGATTGGCCCTACCCTTCATTAATGCTACATATAAGTATTAAACATCCTTAAAAGGAAATATATCTGGAATAAACTTGTTCTGCACTCAGGGCATAATCATATATACGGACCTCATCTATTCTGCCCCTGAAAAACTCATCCGTTTCATTATAAGAATGGGTGTTTACGCCATTGTACCTTACGTTTCCAATACATAACGGTCCCCCTCCCGTTCCCATCTCTCTCGTCTCAGGTTCTGTATCTCTGTTGATCGCGTTGACATATAATTTGACATTCTGCCTATCGTAGGTGCCTACAATGTGATACCACGTACCTGTATTCAGCCCGCCATAGACTACCTTCTTTTCAAAATAATCCGTAGTACGATTCCCTATTTCAAAATAGAGGAAGCCATTTTCAAGCCATAAGCAATAATTGTAGTAACTATAATTATCATACTTACCTATTATCCCACCATCTGTAAGATCATCAAGATTCACCCATGCTTCTACTGTGATCTGATCAATAAGGTCTAATGAGGGATCATCAGCCACTTCCACCCAATCATTAATGCCGTCAAAATGAAGTCCATAGCTAACCTTGCCAGTTGTCCATGCTGCACCGTGAATTATCCCGTCATTCCCAGTTCCGCTATCATCTGCTGTAATGGTGCCTGTGCCTTCGCTGAAACTATAGGAGGCATTGGATGCTAATTGGGCATATATATTCTCAATTTGTTCTGCACTCAGGGCATAATCATATATACGGATCTCATCGATTTTACCCCTGAAAAACTCATCCGTTTCATTATAAGAATGGGTGTTTACGCCATTGTACCTTACGTTTCCAATACATAACGG
>JBLIRM010000227.1:0-5597 GCA_049472295.1 bacterium
ATACGAGGAATTTATGTCTATTCTATTTTGAGATCCTTAATAAGAGAGGCATGTGATTTCAATGTTCAGACGTTATTTCTCCAGAAAAATAGTTCCAATGTTCACACTTTTTTTAAGATCGATTCTGTGATTCATCTTTTTATAGCCCTTGTATTCTATCGTAAGATTGTAAATTCCGCTGTTTTCTTTTAAACCGTCTATTTTAAAATCCCCGTAATTATTTGCAGTTACGGAGTCCAGGTTGACATTTGAAGTGTCCTCCAGTGTGATGGTGGCTCCCTCCGCGCATTCATCCGTATCAGATAGGACCACATTGCCGGATATGAAACAGCTGATATATCGGTAGATATTTCTGTAGAAAACCCGTGGCCCTGTTTTATATTCAGGCCTGTAGATGTCAAGGTCTTCGGTTTTTTTAAGGTCCTCCATCCCTGAAGGCTCCGTATAGACCATTTTCATGGCACCCGTAGGACACACCTGCACACACCTGGGCTCTTTCCAGCCTTCATCCAGCAGATGGGCACAGAAAGTGCATTTCTGCGGAATTTGTTTTTCCACATTCCACCAAATAGCGCCATAGGGGCATGCTTCAACCAGATCATTCCTACCACTGGATTTCACAGGATCAATGATCACAATACCGTCCGGTCTTTTATACACCTCTTCATCCTTGAGGTTGGTCATGCAAGGAGCGTCATCACAGTGCATGCATGGAATCGGCAAGTAAGCGACATCCACTACAGGATATTGGCCTCTCTCCTTTCGCATGATGTTTATCCATTTGTGGGCATGAGCAGGTTGTGCCTCGGAGTAAGGGAGATAAGTATTTTCGACAAATTCATCCTTGCATGCCAGAAAGCAGTTATTGCAATCATGGCATTTACTAATATCGATGATCATGTTCCACTTTTTCATGGTTTTTACCTTCCTGAATATTTTTCAATCTGAACTAGGCAGGAATTCGGGGCCATACCACAGGCGTTCTTTGAGATATAACGTCCCGGCGTTAAGATATTGATGCATCCGCAACGATCCGCTGATTCTCCGGGTTTCCCCGAAGGATCATAGTCTGCGCAGGATTCATATGAATGGACAGTGCCGGGGGGGACTCGCTCGGTTACCTGGGCCGCACAGATGACCCTTCCTCTGTCGTTGAATACCTCAACGAGATCGCTGTCATTGATTCCACGTTCCTTTGCATCCAGTGAATTGATCCTTATGATCCAGTAAGAATATCCATCATCCTTCAGAATGCGGTGATCCTTTATTTCATTTATCCAGCTTCCTTTTCTATCACCCATGGTATGAAAACTGAATCTGGGGTGGGGGGATATCAATTGGAGTGGATACTTTCCGTAGAGTGAAGTGGTGCCATGACCTTCCCATGAGGGAATGTATTTCGGGATAAGGGGCCTCTCTTCATCCGAAGGATCAAATTTTTTTAGGCTGGAGGATTCAAATTCAATCAGCCCGGAGGTAGTCTGAAGTCCTTTCCCGAATTCCGCTTGCGATTCCGGGTGAGGTCCCCAGTCAGGTGTGTCTTTTTTTCTGTTTTCGGCAAACCACCTAAGAGCAGGGGTGGGTTGATAATCTTCAGGAATCGGTACGACATAGTAACCTTTCTCGAAGAATTCGTCCCAGGAGATATATTCCGGAAGGTCGGAGGCATCGAATAATCTCCTGACCCAATCCAGTTCGGTTAATCCCCCTTCGGTATATACTTCACGGAAACCGAGCCTATCGGCCAGTAATGTAAAGATATCATAATCCGATTTGGATTCCCCAAGAGGCTCAATACATTTTTTCTGCAGGCTGATTATCCTGTGGTTGACCTGTGTGGTCGTATCGGGAATATATCCGTGACATCCTGCGAATTCACTGATATCCCAGCGCTCAAAATTCGTACACGCAGGGAGTATGATGTCTGCAAATCTGGCTTCGCCTTCCAGCCAGATAGACTGGTTGACGACAAAAGGGAGTCTTTCGGTTCTGTAAGCCTTTACATACCGGTTCGTCTCATTCATGGTGCCGATAAAAGACCCACCATATCGGTAGTACATCTGTATTTCCGGATATCCTTCCGCGGGATATTGGTATTTTTTAAACTGTGCTTCTATGGATTGCCCGCAAAATCCTTTTCCTCTCCACTCGAATTTTCCATCGATAATACACTCAGGTATTTTCAACCTGGGTATGTGCTGCCCAATGGGGGAGTTTATGCTTGACCTTGTGGGATTCAGCTCCATCCGATATACAAACCTGAATCCCGCCGCGGAATTATCAACATCACCCGATATCCCGCCTTCCGTGTAACCGGGGAAAAGCAGTTTTGAGTTGTGAGGGGCGCCCTGTGTCGTACTCCAGATATTGATTCCGGGCTTACCGAGACCCTGCATGGACTGCAGGCTGATCATTAGACGTGCCCATCCTCCTCCGGTCGCGGATCTGCAAGCACCGCCCCAGCCTCCGAGGCCCCCTGCAGCCAGCATGGTTCTCTTGGAAGCCCATTCCCTGGCAAGGGCCCTGATTTCTCTTGCGGGAATGGTGGTTTCGGATTCAGCCCATTCCGGGCTTTTTGGAATACCGTCTTCTTTGCCGAAGATATATTCCTTCCACTTATCAAAACCGATCGTCCTTGTTTGAATGTACTCCTTATCGTAGGTGTCCTCGGTCATCCAGACATGGGCTATGGCGCAGGCCATGGCATTGCCGGTATCAGGTCTTGGAGCAAACCACTTGTCCGCGTACATGCCTGCCGTATGGTTGTAGAATGGATCAATAAAAACCATCTTAACCCCAAGATCCTTCAGCCACTGCCGTCTGCATGTACTTTCAAATCCGGAGTAGATCCCGCTTGTAGCTTCAGGATCGCTTGACCAGAAGACAATCATCTCGGTGTTCTTCAAAGCTTCTTCCAGCAGATCATACTGTTCGGGTATGCCGAGCCTGTGACTGAACCCCCACTGATGCATACCTTCCCAGTGCCAGCCTTCCCAACTGTCCGGGTTGTGATCGGCGTATGTATAGCCGATGAGATTCATGAATCTGAAATATGAGCTGTGTCTGTAACCGAGGTGTCCCCATAGATGGTGGGAAGAAGGCGTCGACAGAATGGCGGCGGGTCCGAATTCCCTCTTTATTCTCTTGATTTCAGCGGTCACTATCTCCGCTGCCTCGTCCCAGCTTATTCTTTCATATCCGGATTCTCCTCTCGTGGTGCAATTTCTGTTGCCGTTCGGGTTAAAGTCGGTACGTTTAAGAGGATATAATATCCTGTCAGGTGAATAAATCATGGAGCGCCAGGCAAGTGAATAAGGACTTAGAGTGGTTCTTCTGGGAGGAATAAAAGTTTTTCCTCTTGCCTGTATAGACCAGGAGGGGGCATCGCTTTCATCTAACTCCATCGGGGTTATACGGATTATTCTACCATCCTGGACATAGACAAAAACCGGTCCACCTGTTGTACTATTAGTGAGTTTCTCTATCTGCCCCATTTTCAACCTCTCATGAATAGGAATATAAAGGAATGATTATTTAATAAAAGTGGTTCTTCTCCCAATGAGTCGGGAGAAAGTGGCCAAGGGTTCCAGGGATCAAGTATTCCCCCTTAAAATATTACGGAAACTGAGACCCGTTTAAAGTCCGAGATCTTCAAGCAATTTTTGTTTTAAAAATTTTTCGCTTGTCAAAGATCCCGCTGATTTTTGCGGAGACCCCTTGAATCCTTGTGTCCTGATCATCGATCAATCAAATTGGAGATGATCCAATTTTTTTAATCGGGTTAAAAGACGATGAAAGAATAAAATTTTAAAAGGATAAAAGGCATCTTGAAAACATCTATAAGGACTCTATAACGGCCTCAAGTTTTACCTGTACTTGGACCGCTATTCCTTCAAGCGCGCTATTTTCAATAGCCTGCATAGAAGCCATCGGATTGACGGCAGCAACCTCGATTTTCCCATCGCCGATGTCCTGTACAATCACATTACACGGCAACATGGTTCCGATTTTGTCCTCGGCCTGTAATGCCTTATAGGCGAATGGTGGATTACATGCCCCTAAGATGCGATATTTACGAAAATTCACATCTAACTTTTTTTTCAAAGTCTGCTGAACATCAATATCCGTCAGTATTCCGAATCCTTCCTTTTTAAGTGCACCGATTACATTCTGGATTACGTCATCAAATGATACATCCAATATTTTGTTGAAATAATAATTCATCGCTATGATTCCTCTCTTAGATAGATTTCCCGGCATCTCGCGGCTGACCCCGTTCGCCGGTTGAGAAGAAATCCCATAGACCATTCATAACATTCTTTGGTCATGATGTATCATACTAACCGGACGCAATTGTTTAGCGAAAGAAGACTAAGGGCAATATTTATTAGTAACGACGTGAACGAATAATATTAAAGACCAGCCACAATCCGACACAGGCGGATAACAAGTAGCCGATGATGCCAAGGGCCGGGAAGCCGAACAACAAAGGCCCGACGCCTGTGGTGATGATCATGGAGGACGCGATAATGAGAGCCGCCACGATGATCCCGAAGGTGAGGCGGTTAAAGCTATTTTCAACGGAACGTTTTAGACCATCCAGGTTTTTATGCTCAAACTGAATATTGAGATCACCCCGGTCTACTTTATCGATAATGCGGGATAAAAGACCGGGTATCCTGCCTTGGGATGAAAAGAATCGAATCGCCTTGGACTGAAAACTTTTCCATAGAGTACTGGGTTTATATCGTTGGGCAACCAATTGTTTGATGTATGGTTCCGCCTCGGCCACGATATTCAATTCCGGATAGATCTCCCTTGCCGTGCCTTCCGCCGTCACCAGGGCCTTCACCGTCATTCCCATATCGGATGGCAATCGCAAACGGTGTTCCCTTAATACGGCCGAAATATCCAATAATAAACCACCCAAATTCATCTCCTTGAGCGGCAAGGCAAAGTGCAAATCCAGGATATCCATAAGCGCGCGCTCCAGACTACGCAGATCAACCTCATGTTCGGGTCTGGTGATGGCCAGCAAGGTATTCATCAATTTTTCACTGTCCCACTCCACAACCGCTTCCACCATGTCCATCAGCTCGTTACGGGCATTCCGGGACAACCTCCCGACCGAACCCCAATCGATCAGACAAAGAGAAGGCCCTTGCGTGATGAGTATATTTCCCGGATGCGGATCGGCATGGAAAAACCCGTCTCCAAGGATCTGCTTCAAGAGAGCGCGGAGACCCTGCTTTGCCAGGGCCTGCGCATCACCCTCATCATTAATACTCTGATCTTTGAGTCTTGCCCCTTGGATAAAATCCATCATTAATACTTTTTCGGTGCAATAATCTAGATAGACGCCGGGTATTTGGGCATCGGATTCATCAGTACGGTGGGCATGTGCAATCTTGATATGGTGGGCTTCTCTGGAAAAATCAAGTTCCCTTAAAAGATTTTTTCGGATAATCTTAACCAGCGTGGGGAGATCATAAATTTCTACTTCACCCAGGCGTTTATGCATTCGGTCGGCCACTGCCGCAAGGATGTTGAGGTCCAGTTCGATCTTATGCTTAATGTTTGGACGCTGGACCTTGACT
>JBLIRM010000228.1:0-5572 GCA_049472295.1 bacterium
ATTTGTTAATCCTTCTATAGGAGACTTTCATCTGCAAAATTGTTCGCCTTGTATCAATACAGGGACAGATGTCGAAGCCCCTGATGAAGATAAGGAAGGGAATCTGAGGCCCAGTGGCGGAGGATATGACATGGGGGCTTACGAGTTTCCAGGCAATCCATTAGCGACATACTATGAAGATAGTGATTATGACGGCTTCGGTGATCCCAACATATCTTTAATTAGCTGTTCTATGCCTGTTGGTTATATCAATAACATGTATGACTGCAATGACGATGATCCCAATATCAATCCGACTGCTTTCGAGATATGCGATCATAAGGATAATAATTGCAATGGCCTGCTTGACGAGGGTTTTGATAATGATATTGATGGATACACCACATGTGGCGGGGACTGCAATGATGATGATCCCAATATCCATGTGGGAGCCATTGAGAAATGTAATGGCAAAGATGATGATTGTGATTCGGAAATTGACGAAGAGGATTCGCAAGGATGTAATATTTATTATAAAGATGAAGATGAGGACGGATATGGCGCAGAGGGAGATAGCCGCTGTCTGTGCGCCCAGGAAGGGTACTATACGGTGTCAGAAGGGGGAGATCCGGATGATCTGGATCCGAATAATCCAAGCCCAATCATTGATTATAAGATGGACCTCCATGCCGGCTGGAGTTTGATCTCGCTTCCTATTGAGCCTTTGGATACCACTGTTGATACGCTTTTCCCTGGAGCCCATGCAGTATTTCGATTTACGACAATATATGAGCGCCTTGACAGAAATGATCACATGCTTAGAGGTGAAGGATACTGGATATTCATGCCGGAGAATCGTACTTATACTATAACAGGCCTTCCATTCTCGGGCTACACCCTGACAAATGTGCAAACCGGTTGGTCTATGATCGGCGGGTGTACATTTTCTGCATTGCCATCTATAACAAATGGCACGATTCGAGCCATATATGGATTTTCAGACGAATACATACCCCTTGATCCGGGGGATCCATTAGAGCCGGGTCAAGGATACTGGATCAATCTTTCCCACCAGACAACACTTATGGTAGGTACGGAATGATTTGATCGTGGTATTAAAAAAATAGGGGGCTCACCTTGAGGATGGCCCCCTTAAAAAACGCAGATGTTATATCTGCGGTGATCGCTTATATCAATCCATCCACAAAAACATTGGTGGATTGATCTCTAATCATCATCCTCCTCCTCATCATCATCGTAATGACGCGTCAAAGGACTGGTCATACTATCCATGCTGATGACAGTGCCACCAGGGCATTCCAGTTCGATCTCCTCATCTCTGGAGCAACTGTCGCAGTCGTTTGCCCAATCCATATCATCACAGGATTCGGGTTCTTCGATATCATCAATAATACTGCTGGTATCATCACCGCCGTCGCAGTCCTGGTCGATGCCGTCTCCGGCAGTCTCCAATGCCCCGGGATGGACTGCCGGATCATTGTCGTCGCAGTCCGTGCCGCCATACTCAACAGCATCATATCCATCCCTGTCCGCATCCAGGAGGTCGCCTCCGGTGCAGTCCTGATCGATTCCGTCATAGGCGATCTCTTCAGCACCCGGATAGATAAATGGATTATCGTCATCACAATCATTTCCGCCTTCGAATATGCTCACATATCCATCCCCGTCCAGGTCGCTGTATTCATTATTATCTCCACCGCCGCTTCCGCCGTTATCCCCGGGTGATTCATCGTAATCACCATTCACAGCCTTTGTGACGGCAGCACCGGCATCAACGAGACCATAGCCATATTCCCTGTCCCAGCCATCCGGGCCAAGGTCTAAGGCAGATTTCTTGAAGATCGACCGAATGTTCCCCACGGTCAGATCAGGCTCTATTGAAAGCATCAATGCCACCACGCCCGATATCTGAGCTGTGGCCACTGATGTCCCATGGATAAATTCAAATGTAAAACTGGCTGCATCGGCCAATGTCTCGCCATCCACAGAGAACCGATATCTTGGATCAAAGGTCTGCATAAGGATACCGTCCGGATAGGTGTCCTGATTCTCATCCAGCCAGATATTTCCTCCGGGGGCCACAATGTCCAGTTCAGGTCCATAATTGGAATAATATGCACGGACGAGATCATACTGCACTGCACCCACGGCAATGACCTCTTCATAGGCAGCAGGATAGCAAACCGTTGATCTCGAATTGTTTCCTGCCCCTGAAATAACAATGGCACCTGCTTCGGCTGCATACTTGACCGCGTCATGGATAATCGGTCCGGGATCCAGATTGGGCGGCCAGGCAAAACTCATGTTGATGACGTTTGCACCATTATCCACCGCGTAATAGATGGCCTCAGCGATATTGGAGGCAAATCCCTTTCCTTTGTAACTCAATACCTTCAGATTCATAATGGTGCAATCAGGGGCAATGCCTGAGCCCCCTGTATCGCCTGTTTTGTATTTCTTGGAGACGATATCCTCATATTCCTTCTGATATGCATAACTGACGGGATCACTGGTAGCCCCAGCTTCTTCAAAATACTGGGAAACAATATTCGAAAAACCGCCCTTGTATACGGAGCTGAATCTGCTTTTTCTAAATCCTTTGCGTATCTTGTAGCTTTGGGCAATGATATGGGCAAGATGGGTCCCATGACCATTGTTGTCATTCGGATGAACATCTTCGTTCACAAAATCGTACCCATATTTATCATCCACATAGCCATTATTATCATCGTCTTTCCTGTTTCTTCTTTCTTTTTTATTTAGCCAGATTTTTGTATCACTCAGATAGGGGGCCCTGAGATAATAATCGGAATCCACTGTTTCTGATTCGTAGCCGGGAACGATAAAATTCTCGTATGCAATCCCTGTATCCAAGATGGCCACCACAATTTTTTTGCTTCCTGTGGTTTGTTCCCAGGCCTCTTCGATATTGATTGCATCCAGATACCACATCATCTCCGACACTTCTTCAGGGGCCTCTGAATTTATTTTGAACAGCTCCGAGGCCGGCAGCCCCTGGACCTCACATTCATAATCGAGCTGCGCATATTGCACCTTTTGAGAAGAATCTGCATGATACTGTTCTATAAGTTCCTCCACAGACTCCCCTTCGTTAGGGATCACCTCATAGAAGCCATCCCTTGAAACCATGCGGCCCAATCTGCCATACATGTCGGGCGTCTTACCCGCTTTGATCTCGTCGATCTCTTCGGGAGTGAATTTGACTAATATGCGGCCCTTATGATATGTGATCTCTTTTTGTATGCCTTGCCCTTCCGGGTCGACATTAGCGAAGTCTTCCGCCACTCTCTCATGATTCTCTTTTGATGAGGATTGCCCAACCAAAGGGAGTTTTTGATTTTCGTCCATCCCCTTCATGCCACCGGCTAAATTGATCGGCTCTTGGCCCTGATCAATTTGGGGAATTTCCGTTTGAGGCAATTCGGCCTTGGGCAGGACAACTTCTTGATTATGCTTTCTATTTGCTGTTATATCAGCTGCATTATGAAAAAGGAAAAGAAATAGCATGCAGACCAGGCAGCAAATAACTAAAAGGATATACGGCACCTTTCCTATTTTCATGTTAATCCACCCCCTTTGGGCTTCCGAATTCTATTCCTTAATCCCACCCCTTTTTTGATGCATATCCAAAAGGAATGGGATTAATTTTAACTGTGGTCTCAGTGGGCTTCAGCTTCTACTGCCTGGACCTCAGCTACGAATTTGATGCTGACTCTTGCCGCAAAATGCGTACCCACCTTTTTGTATTCCAGAACTTTTTCGATCACGGCAATCACGCCCGTCTCCCCGGCAAGTGCAATGGAAAGACGACCGTCATTATCAAACATACCGAGCAATGTCTCCGGTAAGAGACTATCAAATTCACTTTGGGTTAAATAAAGGGTATAGTTAAGGAGAACGCCTTCACTTGTATAGGCAAGCCTTCTGAGGCACTCACACCTTCGAACAAAAAGGTGAATCGAGCTGGTATCCGGAGGTTGCCTATATTCACCCATGATATAAGCAATCACATTCGAACCGATTGCAGGGCTGTTCAGATAATCCTGGGATAAGGTGCCATCAATAAATCCACCTGCATGGCCGTAAGAAACTAAGGTCAACACAAAAAAAGAGGTCAATAATACGGAGATACAAATGTTAAAAAATTTTCCTTTTGTTAACATTTTATCCTCCTTTCCGGTCCGTTTATGGCTTAAAAAATCCATTTTGCCTCAACACCAGCATAACTATAGACCTAAGATCGATGATCTATTAAGCAACTCACGTGCCAAACTTGATTTTTTATAGATTTTTTTATATTCAGTCCAGTTTTTCATGGCCAATCCAAAATATTTTTCATCAAAACAGACACAAAGAGCCCCCTTGTTTCAAGCAATAAACAGACCGGATGTCTATGGAGTAAATATCAAATAAAACAATTAGATATGGACTGCCAAAAGGGATGGGTACGATAAATCCTTGTGGATGCGATTGAAAAAACCGGCCAGATTCCAAGAAGGGAATCAAAAAAAATCCTTGATCGAGATCTCATTTTTTTTCTATCCTTTTTTAAGTGACCAGAGATTTTTTCAACCCGAAAAGGGAATAATGTTCAAAATACAACATATTTTCCTGTTTATTTTATGCGCAAAATAAGCTAACATACTGTTTTAATGATATTTTTATTATATTATTTGCTGTGTTCAATTATCGACACTATTGGCCTTGATAGCTGTTCAAATATAATAGATACAAACCTTTAGGGAGTGTTTGGAATGACAGGGAGATAGGGGGAGAGAGTCATATTCCTTGATTGTTGTCTTAAAAAGCCTCAGGGATGAACAGAGAATGTCTTTTTTAACAAGTTGATTTGATGGTATACCCATTAGAAGGGCATTCTGACATCTCTTTCAGGGCCGATTCCTCAGAGGGATAGATTGTTGTATAATGATTGATCCCAACCATATTAAAGGTCTTAATGAAATGCTCGGATAGGCCTGTCAGACAAATCTGCTGCCCCATCTGGCGGCTTTTGCTTAAAAGGCCGATCAATACTGCGATCCCTCCGCTTGTGATATGCTTGTCTTGATCGAACTCAATCAGTATCTTCTTATAGCCATTCTGACTCAGGTCATGATAGACCTCATCCATGACCTTTTCCATGGCGGTGGTGAAATCCGTCATGATGGAAATCACAGCCACATCCTTCATCTCTTTTATTTGAATTGCCTCATTTAACATGATCCTGTCTCCTTCTTAATGTTCATCCTTTTGAATCTGCCTTTTTATTTAAAAGAATAAAGCGCCCTTCAATGAAATATACTGGGCCTTGTTCAGATTTTTCCCTTTAAGTCTTTGCCAATGGCTCAAAGAGACCTGAAACGGCACTTTTGCAACCTTTTTCTGAACCTTCTCCAGATTATTATAGGAAACGCCCAATAAAAGGGTGTACCCGGTCTGGCTGGTTTCATCCTCCAGGCCTGGAAGATGCTGGCCGCTTAAACCCTTGGCACTGTCTTTGTCTTTGAATAGGGCGTTATAAGTTGCATTGATCCCGAAGCCTCTAGGGAAA
>JBLIRM010000229.1:0-5273 GCA_049472295.1 bacterium
CGGCTGAGAGGAGCTTGAACCGCCTGTTGGTTCTGGCCGGGTCCCCTTCACCTGCGAACATCCGGGTGGGTTCCTCGTCCACGCGTTTTAATGGAAAGACGCCTGATGTATATGGGAAACGCCCATTCACATTCTCTTCCCGCATCCACCGGTATATCTCCCCTGGATCTTTAAACCCTGGGAGAGCGATCTTTGGAATTCTTTGATGGGACAAAGATTCCGAATAGAGAGGAAGTCTCATCTCGTGGTCATTGACCTTATATACCAGTTCCTCCTTGCTGTATGTTTCCCGGATCTCTTCCCATTCGCGCAGGAGGTCCGTAGTTTCTCTGTCCAGTAATGATTCCGCCTTTGCCAATTCATTTTTGAGCTGTTGAGTCACTTCGGAGGTATCCTTGCTTAAGGATTTCAGGGCCTCCTCCAGGTGCCAAACCTTTCGCACGGCATCCGCCTGTTCTTCTGTGTGTCGATGATATTTCCGGATGGTATCTGCGATCTCGGAAAGATAGCGGGTTCTGTCCGGCTGAATGATGATCGTCTTTGAGGTGGATGTCTTGGTCCGGGATTTCGGGAGGCCGGATTCAAGCTTTACATTGCATTTTTCAGCGATTTTATCCAGAATGGAGTGATACAGGGCGGTTACACCATCGTCATTGAACTTCGAAGCTATGGTCCCGAAGACCGGCATCTCTTCAGGGGCATGATCCCAGGCATTTCGGTTATGCTGCAACTGCCTTCTGACTTCGCGGAGCGCATCCTCGCTTCCCTGTCTATCGTATTTGTTTATCACAACCAGATCCGCAAAATCGAGCATATCGATCTTTTCGAGCTGGGATGCCGCACCGAACTCGCTGGTCATTACATATATTGACACATCCGCCAGGGCAGCGATTCTGGAGTCGCCCTGCCCTATACCGGCTGTCTCCACAATAATCAGATCAAATCCAGCTGCCTTTGCCACCTGAATCCCTTCGGTCAACGTCTCGGAGATTTCCGTTTGTGACTGGCGGGTGGCCAGTGAGCGCATGTAGACCCTTGAATTGCCGAGTGCATTCATCCGGATTCTATCCCCTAAAAGCGCGCCCCCGGTCTTCCGGCGGGAGGGGTCACAACTGATAATGGCCACCCGGATATCCCGGTGATCGCGCAGAAGGCGGACAATAAGCTCGTCTATCAAAGAGGATTTTCCGGACCCACCGGTGCCGGTTATGCCGAGCACAGGTGTTTTTCGATCCCCTGTTTTCTTCGAGAGACCTGATCTCAAATCCGCCAGGTGTCCGTCACCCTGGGCCTTGGCCTCTTCCATCCTTGTGATCATACGGGCGACCATCCCTTTGTTTTTACAGGAAAGTCTATCAAAGGAGAAAGGATCATTCTCGAGGGTGGAAAAATCCAGGATCTTCATCATATGATTGATGATCCCCTGAAGCCCCAATCTTGTCCCATCTTCAGGGGAATAGATCTTGGCCACCCCGTAAGCCTCCAGTTCCTTGATTTCCTCCGGGACAATCACACCCCCGCCACCTCCGAAAACCTTGATGTGGGGTGCGCCTTTTTCTTTTAAAAGATCCACCATGTATTTGTAGAATTCGATATGACCACCCTGATAACTCGACACGGCAACACCCTGGACATCCTCTTCAATGGCGGCATTTACTATCTGCTCTACCGACCGGTTGTGTCCGAGGTGGATCACTTCCGCACCCGTGGCTTGGAGTAACCTGCGGATGATATTAATGGCTGCATCGTGACCGTCAAAAAGGGATGTAGCGGTCACCACCCTGATATGGTATTTGGGCCGGTATGGTGCACACCCAATATTCTTCTCCTCACCTTTTTGTTGCTCAAGGATTTTGGCTTGCAGCATATCAGGAATCCTTTTCCTTTTAAAATCTCGTTATTTCCATGCACAGTAAAGTGCAATGCCCTGATCTTATTAATTAATCGACCATTTTCCCACTTTTCATAATCTTTTTAGACCTTTTCTGTTTCCGATTGAAAGGATAGCTTTTTTTGACCTGAGGTGATGACTGATGTAAAAGGGGGGGCTTGAGTTCACGTTAAAAGTAAGTCGTTATTTCGAGTAATCTGAGGCATTTATTATAAATTGATGCTCTCGTAAAAAGTAATCTTCAGAGTCATTTTTTTTGACTTTTTACGAGGCCATCATAAGTTATTCATTTTATAAATATATTATTAATTTTTAAAACAATACGGTCCGTAAGAACAAATAATTTAACGCGTCGTATTTATTGATAAATGAATTACTTCCTCCATCATTGTTTCTTCATCAATCATTTACAGGAATCATTCATAGTCACACTGGTCAAAATCGCAGCAAAGGAGATTGTGTGCAAGCGAATATCTTCGGCCACTGTCACTTATCCCTATCCCACTGTCTATTTATATCAAGAATCCCGAGCCCCTCTGAGAACAGATCCTCCCTTGAACCATACCATGATTCAAATCTCCTTTTTCTGACGAATACTTCATCTAAACGAAGGAAGAAAGGGAGAGAAAGGTATGCCGTTGGCTGAACATAACGAATCACCCGAAGATGGAAGCAGTATCCTCATAGTGGATTTTCATCCCGTCGTGCGACTGGGACTCACCCGCCTCATCACCGCAAGCCAGGGACTCAGGGTATGCGGAGAAGCCGAAACCGCGCATGAAGCCATGGAGGCAATCAAGGTATTGAGGCCCAATCTGGTGATCCTTGATATCTATCTCAAAGGCATCCATGGGATCGAACTCATCGAAAATATCACCCGCCTTTATCCCAAGCTGTTGGTGCTGGTTTTTTCCAAATTCGATGAATCCTTTTATGCCGAACGTGTTCTCAGGGCAGGGGCTAAGGGTTATATCATGAAGCATCTCCCATTGAAAAAGATCACAGAGGCGATCCGTTGTGTCTTAGCCGGAAAGATCTATCTGAGTGATAAGATTGCCTTGAGATTGATGAAGAAAAACCTGGCCAGCCAACCCCCCGATTATGCTTCCCCCTTGGAATTGCTCAGCAATCGAGAACTGGAGGTATTCCGGTTGATCGGAAAGGGTTATAGCACAAAACGCATCGGAGAAAAATTATTTCTGAGCGTACGTACTGTGGAGGCCTACCGTAATCATATCAAGGAGAAATTGAAGCTCAGCAATAGTAATGAGCTTCTTCAGTATGCGATTCAGTGGATACAAAACGAGGGATAAGCCCTGATATGGGATAATATGAATCAAAGAATACGCTGAAACTCCGCGACCAAAAATCGGGGTATTCAAGCGCAACTGTCGCAAAAAACATGACGCAAGGTATCGTATTTTTTACTATTGCCAATTATAATTTTTGTTCATAAAATTTATAATAGATAAAATTGGAAAAAAATTTCGTATCTTGAATGAACATCAAATAAATGGCTATTATTGCTGGATATGATCGATCCATTCCTCCTCAGCCGGAATCCTGAGGAGCGGAAGGTGGTGAATTGAAAGACCTGTTTTTCTTTGGTTTACTCCAAAAATGCATGCCTGAAAAGATTATTTATGACATCCACGTATTCAAAACCATGAAAGGGCATTCATAAGCCGAATTTTAAAAATGGTGGTTCAAGAGACGAAAAAGTAATAAATTGATTTTCTGGATGAAAAACGCTTTATCCGGATAAGGGAAAAAGTATGGGTAAAAAATAGTCTAAATTAATGGAACGATTGAGAATCATAAAAATAGGTTTATCCAAGCAATAAATTGGAGGAACCAGAATGAAAGCGGACCATATATTCAAAATCATCATTTTTGCTGTCAGTTTCATTTTGGCATCATACTTGACTTTTTTACCCTTAACGCAATCACAAACCATCATACCCTATGCTATGGCACAAACCATCAATGTGGATACAGATCACGACATGTATCCGGAAATCCCGGGTAATTATCAATACATGGAAATCAAGATCCTTCCCAACTCCTATTTCGAGATAATCCTCGAGATAGAGGAAGTGGGCGGAGAGACTTTATATATCGTATTTGCCGCTGATGAGGATGAAGGGGATGTGGAGGTGGATGGCGACACCATGACCTATTATCTGGGTGACAATATCTATAGCAGCATAAAGACAAGCTATGATATCTATGGCGATTCTGGTGAAGACATAGAATTACCCAGCATCTGGGTACTATTTTATATGGCTTGGGACGAAAGCAATGATTGGGATTCTTACGATTGGGATTTTTCTTCCACTTCGACTTGCAGGATCGTCAACATCAGGATCAAGTCAACGGATAAGGTCAAGATCCAATACTTCGAATTCTATGATCATATTGATCGTATAGGGACACCGCATACAGCGTCCCAGGATTTTGACGACTATGATGATATCAGCAATGACGAAGCGGATTGGGACAACAATAAGAGCTCTACCGGGACGGTAAGCATCGCCACTGACGGCACCCTTTACTTGAGGAACATTACAACGGCTTATTATGAGCAGTATGGGCCATATGGACCGGATGAAGGCTATGACCCGGTCTGCGGATGTGACGGTTTCACCTATTTTAATGAAAAGGAGGCTGAAAGACTGGGGGTGAACGTGGATTATTCCGGAGAATGTATCACCCCTCGCCCCCCAGGCATTGCCGAAACTGCATGGCCCTGCTGGAGGCATGATCTGAGACGCACCAACCGCAGCCCCTATACTGCCGCGCAAACCAATACACTCAAATGGAGCTACAAAATCGGCGGTGACTTTGGCAGCGCACCGGTCATCGGCAGCGATGGCAGTCTATATCTGGTCAATAGTTACAAAGTCTGCTCCCTGGACTCAAAGGGTGAGCTGAGATGGAACTACAATTGCGGGACGGCTTATCCTTATACGACTTATGATTCATATTATGATACCACCATGGTCATTGGCGCCGATGATACGGTCTATATATTGCCAAATTATTCAGGGATATATGCACTGAATCCGAATGGAAGCTTGAGAGAGATTGACTCACTTGGGGATGATTATTGGGAATTGTCTTCATTCACCATAGGAGATGATGGCATATTTTACTTCAGTTCTCATAATTCAGTGGATGCTGTGGATCCAAATGGCATCTTAAAATGGAGCTATTCATCTGAGAGTAGTTATCCCTATTACTATTACTACAACTTCTTCTCCCCACCCTCTATCGCTGACGATGGCACCATCTATGTAAGCGGAATCCATTCCGGATATCCCGTACCCCAATAAAAAACTGGAATCCCTCGACCTGGGAAACAATGCGCTGCGATCCGTTC
>JBLIRM010000023.1:0-24482 GCA_049472295.1 bacterium
TCGTGTAAAATATTTTTAACGAAGCAAGCTTTGGGGAATTCAACCCTTGGAGATTAAAAGAAAGCTGACCGTTCCCCCTATTAAAGGCATCAAGTCCGGCTATCTTTAAACCCTGCGGTCTCTGCGGTGAACTATTACCACAATTTTATTAAAAGAAAGAAAATGGCCGATTAAGTTATCATAATAGACTGACATTAGAGTGTAATATTTTGGATTATTCTTAGGGTAAAAGCCGAGGCTTCTATGAAAAAAATGACTAAGATTGCAAGGCCATTCTTTTTCTTTTTTTTAATCTTGTTGCTATCAGGCAATTATTCTAACGCTGAGTTATATAAATATAAAGATGAGAATGGGGTCTGGTGCTATACGGATAATCCTGTTGATTTGCCCAATGAAAGCGAGCAGATGGACGATTTTATAGAAAATAGGAGCACGGTCAAAGACCTGCAAAAACAGTTATCTGCTAACTTTCCACAAAGGAATACAATCGAAAAGGCAACCTGTAGTGTCGTTGCTGTAAAGTCAACAATTGGATATGGATCAGGATTTTTTATCTCAGATGATGGCTATATTATAACAAATAGGCATGTTTTAAAAGGCGATGAGAATCAAAGGGAAGGCAAGCAGGCTCAGATTGAAAATATCGGGGCAGAGATAGAAAGGATAAAAAAGGATTTTGCCATGGAAGAGGCAAAGCTAAAAACAGCAAAAGAAAAACTGGAAAGGGATAAAAAATTTATCGATTCCCAACCTTATTCTTCCGCAAAAAGGCATAATATCGAGCAATATGAATCCTATATAAACAGATATAAAGAATGGGAAAATGATTTTCTGGAAAGAAAAAAACGATTCAGGGAAGAAAAAGTCGAAATAGAGGATAAAATATCTGACTACACTTATAATAGAGCGATAGCTGATATCTCTCGTCATTTTAAGATCCTGATCGCAGACAATACAGAACTCAACGTTTATTTGATATCCGCAAGCCGGGAATATGATCTGGCCTTGCTAAAACTCGACGGGTATAAGACGCCATTCCTAAAACCTGTAAACCCTCAAAACATTCTATTCGGAGAAACAGTCTATGCAATTGGCAATCCGGCAATGCTGAGGAATTCCGTTGCCAAGGGAATAGTGTCGGGCTTTGAGGGCAATTACATTAAAACAGATGCCAAAATATATCCGGGTAACAGCGGGGGACCGCTTATTACGCAGGATGGAAAAGTCAGCGGGATCAATACATTTAAGAAACTGACAAGGAAATTTGAAGGCCTTGGATTTGCGATCTCAATCGAAACAGCATTGAATGAATTCAGATCAGAATTGGGAGATCGTGTAAAATTCGAATAACATTTTAAAATTATTTAACGAATGAATGAAAGCGATCTATGTATCGATGCTGATTTACTTCACCTAGCAAGTAAACTATCAACGACAATGTCGGTAGCTTAGACCATTAGCTAAATTATAGCAAAAAAAAGTGAATAATCATGGCCAATTACAGGGTGATTCTCAAAGGCTTAGTTGATAATACCGAAGCTGGGAAGTTAGCTTTTATCAAAAGGTTCGCCGCAGCCTACAAATTAGATTCTGAAAATGCAAAAAGGCATCTGATTAACAGCAAAGGTATTATTTACGAGTGTGAAGATCTCGAAAAGGCTCAAAAAGGTAAGGCGTTTTTAGAGAGATTAGGGGGAGTTGCAGAAATCATTACCGAACAAGATTCGCCTATACCATCAAAGATCGAAAACGAGACTGATACGCGTCCCTGCCCAAAATGCGGTTATTCTGTACCCGTTGAATTTGAGGAGTGCCCTAAATGCCGGATTTTTATAAAAAAATATGAAAAGGTAATAGCCCTTAAAAAAGGGGACTCTATTGAAACGAGGACTAATGCATTAGAGGAAAAAAATCTGAACTCCAAAGCTGATCAATCAGGAGAAGTAAAGACTGCTGCGCAAGCAGACCAAGGCAATTTGAGTATGTATCTGAGCACGCATGACCTAGGTGAAATAATCAGAGATACGGTTGAAATCTACCGCAAAAATTTCCTTACCCTGTTTCTTATTCAATTGATGTCTTTGTTGTTTAGCTTTATCTTGGGGATCCCTGCCGTGTTCATTATACCTATTTCGGCACTGCTTGGGCCTTCAGGAATAATCATAGGAGCAACTATATTTTTGTTGATCTTTATTCCGGGGATTGTATACATAAATTTTTATTGTCTATCTGCAGAGATAATAGCAATTTCAGATATAATTTATGGCCGCATTCCCACTTTTACCGGTTCCCTTAGACAGGTAAATCCTTCTTTGCCCTTAAAATTATTTGCAACAGTATTTTTGGTTTCGATACTTTTTCTGCTTTGCCTGTTACCAGGAGGATTTATTCTATTTATTGGCTGGCCTTCTCTATTTTTGATCGGGATTTCTATTATTCTTTTAATATTAGGTTTATTATATATAGTAATACTCGCTTTCTTAATCAATCCAGTGGTAATTCTTGAGGATATATGGTCTTTTGATGCGATAAAGCGCAGTAAAGACCTGGGAAAAGACTTTTATATCCGCAATCTATGCATAGCCGGCCTTATAGCACTCATTATCGGTACAGTTGTTCTAATAATATCCGCTCCTCTATTCGTTATCCCTATCTTGGGGAATATTTTTCAAGGTGCCCTGCAGATGGCTGCTGCACCCATTGCAATAATCGTTTTAGTATTGCTCTATTACGACATGCGCTTTAGGAAGGAGCCTGAGAACATTACTCAGACTGCATTATCCTAATTTCTGACGTTCTATCTGATTAGCGCAGCACCCGGCGCGAGCCGGGGTAAATTTTAGAAGCAACTTTAAAGTTACTTAACCCAAATACATTACTCCATCCATCTCAACTTTCCTTTAACATAGAAAAAATATCCCTATTTAATTATAATGGACTCGTAAAAGGTTCAAAAAATGTCATTGCGAAGAGCCGGAGCCCCGAGCGAAGCGAGGGGGAAGCGAAGCGCTCTTATATGTCCATATCTATTTGTATTTATTAGATTGATTCGTCGTTCTCCTCATCTATTTGACAATTGTTCAATTAAAATAAACTTTGTTTTTGTAAAAAACTAAATTTTTCTTTAAAATTTTCTGATATAAATAATATGATGGATGAAAAGATCATTATATCGGCTTCACGGAGGACGGATATCCCTGCATTTTACAGCGATTGGCTGATTGAACAGTTGAGTCGCGGCTTTGCTGAAGTGATTAACCCATATAATCATGCGGTTTATTTTGTGCCGTTGTCCAGGGCATCGGTGCATTCTATTGTCCTGTGGTCCAAGGATTTCAGGCCGTTATTAAAGAAGATCAATGCTCTCAAAGGCTATGAGCTGTTCTTTATGTTCACCCTGAATGACTCCTGTTTCTTGGAGCCTCGAGTGCCTTCCTTACATCATCGCTTTGAACAATTCGATTTTATCCTGAGGAAATTCGGCAAGGAAAGGCTCCTCATCCGGTTCGACCCCATTGTGCACTGGAGGGATGGGGCCGAGATAAAGAATAATCTGGCCTCATTCGAGACAGTCATCAAAAAGGCGGCTACCTCAGGGATCTTTCAGGTGAAAATCTCCTTCATGAATACCCAATACAGGAAACTTTCAGGAAGAGGGGTGACATTTATCGATCTGCCTGTTGAACAGAAGATTGACATGGCCCATAAGCTGGGGGAAATTGCGGGCAGTTATGATGTGGTTCTTCAATTCTGTTGTAATGATTATCTGTTCGAGAATGGGGAAATTTCGAATATCGAGAGATCCTGCTGCATTGACGGAAGATATATATCACGGATCGTGGGCGAACCCACGATCATAAAAAAGGACCCCTCCCAGAGGAAGACGTGTCAATGCACATACTCCAGGGATATTGGTGATTATGCCCAGAGATGCCGGCACAGTTGTCTGTATTGCTATGCAAATCCGGATATGATGGTGAAAGAGGATAACCTGGTAAGGGACAGATAGGATGCCTCAGCCACCTCTTACGAATCCTTTAACAAATCATCGTAGTTCAAGGGAACCGGCAGTTTTTTTAGATATCCCTTTTCCTGAATATATTCTTCCATGGCTTTGATGCGATTCCGGGGATGTGGGTGTGAGGCGAAGTAGTAAGAGAGCCGTCCCCTTTTTTCCTTTATGCAAACATTCTCCATAAATTCTTCAGCACCACCAACATGGCCGTACCTTTGGTGTAAAAGGTCAAGTGCGAACAGGTCCGCCATGGTTTCCTGGCGCTGCGAGAATTTCATCTCCACATTGACCAGTGAGCGGGCAAGAAAATCCGTTATGACACTGTTGTTTCCAGTAAGAACTGCGGAGAAGGCCCAAAGGATCAGACCGCGGCCAAGGCCCCGCAAATGGTCCCTGTGGGCAAAATGGCCCAACTCATGAGACAGGACAAAGGCAAGCCCGTTTTCCGATCCTACGTCCTTTAAAATACCTGAACAAACTGCAATGTGCCCACCAGGAAGGGCCATGGCATTCGGTTGAGATTGCTCGATCAGGTGGACCTTAAAAGAAAGCTCATTCTCGGGAAGGGCTTTAGTAAGGCTATCCAGGAGTTGCTGGAGTTGTTCAGCGGCAGGTGTTTTTACTCCTATTCCATAGTTTTCCAGAAAGATTCCTCCCAGATTCTTCTCGATCCTTTGAGGAACCCAGGGGACGACCAAGTCTACCGCAAGGCCGAGTGCCATATAAATGCCGATCAGGATCCCTAAAATTCCGATGAGCAGAATTGTGAACTCCTTGATAGGAGGCGTGTCTGAGATATTTACGTTTCCTTCCAATTCTTTCGGAGTATATTTCATTCGCTTTACTTTGTATTCTGGCCTTCGGAGACCTCAAATCTGTGCAGGGTGCTCCTTCTTCAAATTGATTGCTGTGCCGTAAGCCAGGGCTTCAATGCTTCCGACAGTCTTCTTGTTATTGGTCATATTCCCGATTGTAGAGGTCTCGATACGTACATTCAGAATGGCATCTGCGCCCTTTGCCATTTCCTTCATCCGCAAAACGGCTTCCCGCCGCGCCCGGTCAATGAGGGTTTCATATGATTGGACCTCACCGCCGAAGATATTACGCAAACCAGCCAAAACCATCTTAAAGTAATCTAAAGAAACGACGGCAATACCGGTGACCAGCCGGGCATCCTCAACTTCGGTCCCGGGATCAAAGGCTTTTTTCATGGTCAGTGCCGGCATTCGCAGGAAGCGACGCTCGCGTAATATGATGGAGCGATAGTGCCTTTTTTCTGTAATGGTACCGATCGAATAGCCAAGGGCAATCAGAATGGCAAATATTATCAATTGCTGCATATGATATTCCTTTCTTTCCCGGAACTATTGCACTTTTACGGCTGTCCCATATACATAGAGCTCTGCTGCGCCCTGTGCGACAGAAGAGGTAGCAAAACGCACATTGACAATGGCATTGGCTCCCAACTGCTGGGCCTGTTGCATCATGCGTTCGGTGGCTTGATTGCGGGAATCATTCAAAAGCTCCGTATAACCTTTAAGTTCACCACCCACGATATTCTTGAAACCGGCCATGATATCCTTGCCCATATGTTTTGCCCGAACGGTACTCCCTGATACGAGCCCATAATGTTCGATAATGGATTTACCTGGGACTGATTCCATATTGGTGAGTATCATAATGCCTCCTTGTTTAAAGTTAGGGCTATAAAGTATAGCCATGATAAGAGCAGTCATATTGCTCTTTGTGAAAAGTCTCTTAATTTAAATATCGGCAAAGATGCACTGCAACATGGCGATCTCAGAAATTGCATCAAACAGTGCCATCAGGTAAATGTTTTATGGAACATATCTTTCCTTTTCATTTAGTACTGATCAAGCCGATCATTTGACTTGGAAACAGGAGAACAAAAGAAAGGATTATCTGTTCGAGAATGGGGATATCCCGAATATAGAGAGATCCTGCTGCATTGAAGGAAGATATATATCACGGATCGTAGGCGAGCCCTTAATCATGAAAAAGGACCCCTCCCAGAGGAAGGAGTGTCAATGCATATACTCCAGGGATATTGGTAATTATGCCCAAAGGTGCCGGCACAGTTGTCTGTATTGTTATGCCAATCCGGAAATGATGGTGAAAGAGAATAACCTGGCAAGGGATGGATAGGATGCCTAAGACACTTCGGATACTGGCCTGAATGAAAGGTAAACCAAAATTGAAGACAGATATAATGAAGCAGGTGTTTGGATATATGGCAGGCCCTGCAGCGATCTGCAGGGCCTGCGTCCAATATATATGGTTAGAGCAAAAATGCGCTCCGATTAGGGATTCGGTTCCATGAGGATATATTCCATTCTTTGAAAATCTATCATTGCAGTATGAGCATGTGTGACGAATTGTATCCCTGGAATAAGATGGAAAGCCTTGACACCACCGTGTCGTGCGGTATATTGTCAGAGATAGAATTTTACCCCCCTCGCGATCAGGTCCTCTATAACTGGCTGTTGGTCATTATAAATCGCCTCGGGATGTGGTGTGGCAGTATTTCGGTTGAGTGCGAGCGGAAGTCCGGCAGAATGGATGATAGCAGCAATTTTGAAATCGCTTGTGCCACTGGTAATCTTATAGTCGTCTATCGCCGTTTGTATGGTTCTTGTAATAGGCGTTCCTGGTGTGTATTCGAGATGATTAAGCCGATATACCACCTTGATATTATATCTCATAACAAGGCATCGGGTAATCTGGCTTGCGCCTGGCCCAAATTCCTCGTCGAGTGTTAGACCGGTAACCAATCCACAAGGACAGCAACCGCCGACAGTTGATGTTGTGCTGCTTGTAGAGGAGGAAGAATAACCAGGGGGAGGTAAATAGGGTGGCCAACCTGAGGATGAGGGAAATTGACTGACAGTAGGAAAATAAGAAGGTTGCGGCCAGGTATTGATAGGAATCTGAGAAATGGGGGGGAAGGGGCTTGCAGGGCGCCAGCTCCATGGAAGATATTGACTCATAGCGGGCATGTTCAGGCATAAAATAACCAAGCCAAAAAAGATGATGCATGACACTGCAATTGCTTTACGGACATACATATTTTAACCCTCCTTTCAATAATTTTTTAAATGTACATAAGAGAATGAACCTTCCATGAAAAACTTTCTTGAATTGAAATACCCCACTCTTCTTTTATAAAAGTCCCTGTGAAAACTATATAATAATATTAGGTATAGAATAGGATTGAAAAATGATAGATAAGATAAAAACGAACTGAATAAAATTCTAAAATGTATTTAAATTATAATAATGTCATTATAAAACATCAATACAATAATTAAATTGGATAATGAATGATCATGATTTTCAATAGTTTATAATGAATGGGAAATTGCAGGAGGTTATTTTAAAGCTGTAAGGGGAAAATATATCTGATTGACAAGATGAACCCTTAACGTTATAAATATATTCAGCTATCTATTGATAAACAATTTAGTAAAAAGTTTGAATCATTCCCTTCTGTTAATTTATTTAAATCCGGTTCTTTTTAACATAAAAAAATTTGCTTCACTTTCATTTACTATTTGACTTGAAAACGTATATTACTTTCAATGATTCCTCGAAGCCCTCCGGATATATCATCGATCAAATTGCTTGGATATCAAGGTATCAAGAGAACAGTACTCATCATATCTTTAAAGAGATGACCGCGGAAATCTTTACAAGAGATTGCCATGGAGGAAATCGTACAGGTCCTAAACTACTAAAGCATGGAAACGACAAAGGGAGGAACCTTGTCCGGCGGAAAAAAATGGATGGTTGCAGGGATAATCCTTCTTCTTATTTGTTGCATGTTTACCCAAAAAACCCAATCAGCACCCCAGGGTCCCATGCTGAGACCTGTGCCCGGAATCTCTAACCAGGGGATGTTGTTTGGTCTCCCGGGTGCTTCCATGGCACTGGTTGTGGACCCGGTTGTTGCTGCATTATCAACCACCCCATCAATCGGTATGGGAATCACGCCAGGCCTCGGAATGGGGATATCCCCAGGGGTTACAGCCTTAATCAGCTCACCGGCCGTAATGAATCCATTAACCCCTGTTGCAGGCGCATCCATGCCTTCGATTATGGTATCCCCTATCACGCCCTCCCCTCCTCTCATCGCCAATCCAGCGATGGGCAATCAGGGCATATTACCAGGCATGGGAATATCACCCTTAGCCCCAGCCGGTGTGTCACCCAGTCTAAATATGGGGATACTGCCTGGGGCACTGATGGCCTTGCCAGGGCCCATGATGCCGGTGCAGGGGACCATGATAAGCATGATGGAACCGATGATGTTTATGCCCGGCCCTTTCATTGGGATGCCCGGCCCAATGATGGGTATGCCCGGGTCCATGCCAGGGATGCCTTCTCCCATGATGAGCTTGAACCCCATGATGGGCATAAACCCCATGATAAATATGAACCCTATAATGGGTATGACTTATCCGACAATGGGCATGAATCCCATGATGAATATGAACCCGATGATGAACATGAGTCCCAACATGGGCATGAATCCTATGATGAACATGAACCCCATGATGGGTATGAATCCTATGATGAACATGGGTCCCAACATGGGCATGAATCCTATGATGAATATGCCGGAAATGATGATGGGCCCACCTCTCGTCTTTCCGATATTTCAACTTCCGCTACCTACAATACCTCCAGCGGCCACAACATCCCCTGTCAGAACGGCGAATGTCGTTGTGGTCCCGTTTGCCGGTGACAGTTGTATCTTCTGCCATGAAGACCTGACTCTCATGACGGGCCTTGGCTATCCTGAATTCTATTTTCTCCTGGACACGGTTCAGGCTGAGACCGGGATGCCTGCGACCTGTGTGGACTGCCACCTGGGCGATCCCACTGCTTTCACCGTGGCGGGTGCCCATACGGGTGTCCTCGGTCTGCTGGCGATGAAGAACCAGTACCGGGATATCGTCCGTAGAAATGACGTGATCGGTCCGGAATACGAATTGGTGAGATCTATCGCATCCGTCAGAGGGAGCAACACCAATGATCCGCGGTCTCGGCTCCTTGTCCAGAGCCCGTTTCACATGCTTCTGTGGCATGACCGTAACCTGACCACCTCATCATGGAACCCCGATATCTCCATGCAGACCTGCGGACGCTGTCATCCGGCACAGGTAGCTGAATTCGCTACAACGGAGATGGGCCTGGTTCAGACCATGTCCCAGTATATCCCCTGGATCGCCCCGCCCACAGGACTGGGCACCCACCTGGACGTGGCACCCCAAAGCTGCGGCCTCTGGACAGCTGCAACCACCCCTCCTAACAACGAGTCTTTTACCGAGGAAAACCGCCTGCTTTATAACAGTACCAGCACCCGGATTGCCAATCAGTTCCAGGATCCCCGATATCCCGAGACCTCCGGAGACCCCCTGACCAGGCTCCAGGCACTGGCTAATCAGAGAAACTGTAATAAATGTCATCCCGGTTGCCTGGATTGTCATTATGCGCCATTTGAGGAAGGCATACCCGCGGCCATGGGACCGGGTGTGAAGCCAGCGGGCACGCATACTGTGGCCGGCCGGCCCCTTGTCATGAACTGCATGGGCATAGGCAGGGGACAGTTCTGTCATGGAGGCGCCATCGAGAGAAGACGAGGGGATGGCTATTTGAAGGGGGCGTTTGCCCATGTGCCGCCAACCGCGATTCAGACAGCCGAAACGCAGACCTATCTTGCCACACCCGATATCCATTATAATGGCGACCTGAACCCTGAAAATGCATCCTGTGTGGATTGTCACGGTCCATTAATGGGTGGCGGCCCACCCGGAATCCATGGAGACATGAACCGCAATCCCGAACCCGACCGCTGTGCCGTATGCCATCCAGCCACAGTAGCAGCCTGGCTGGCAGGCAACCACAGAAACCTCACCTGCGGTGCATGCCATACCCCTAAGATTGTAGGTTATGGATTCAATCTCTGGGCGCCGGGATCTCGATTCGGTATAACTCCGAATCCGATGGACCGGCATGCGCTTTATGCGGTCAATGCCATGACACCCATACTGCTTATGGATGAAAATGGTATGTGGGCACCCTACCATGTGGTGCCTCACATCTCAACACACATCGATCCCCTTTATCAGCTTATTGACAATATCCTTTCACAGCGTATCCTCTGGAGAAATCAGCCGGATATCGGCATCATCCGCCAGCACATCTCAAAGGATGGTGTGGCTGTGACAGGATCTTACTTTGGCCCTGACTTTGGACGGGATGAAGGGCAGGTCATGGTCTGGCTGAATATCGACAAGATCGCGCATTCGACCACCAGCATGATCAGCACCCTGCCCCCGAGAACATGCATCGAATGCCACACGATTGATGGGACACAGTTGATCCATGCCAGTTTTGGATGGAACGGGGATCCTGCCCTTGCGTACGAAGGGCTCTCTATGGGGAGCTTTGATATTGTGGCAGATGGCCTGGGGCTTCGCATCGAAAACCTGACCAGCGGTACCCCTTCGGCTGCATTGAATCCCATGATGGGCAAATGGTCTGTACCCGGCAGCTACATCATCCCCCCGGCCGCCGGACCGGCAGTCGGGCATCCGGTAGGCGTATTATAGACAGAATATAGTAAACGCCTAAAGCAAGTTGTCATAGAGGGCTTTGGCCCGAAGCAATCCAAAAACAGATTGCTTCGCTGCCCCTTATTTCACTCGAGGCTTTGGCTCAACGCAATGACTTACCATTATGTCAAGTTATGTAAGGCATTTACTATAGTATATTTCTCCCAATGATCTTCAAAAAGATGATCTTAAAAGAAAAAATATTCCAAGAAATGATCTTTAAAAAATAGTCCTACAGCCTGCTTAACTTTTTGCCCTTGATTAACCAAAATTATATTTTTGTGTTATATATCTTTTTATTTTTATATTTAAAGTATAACTTTAACAAACTGTAGCACAAAAAGACCTATAATAAACGCCAAATTTAAGAATTTACTGTAAACAGCCTCCATGCCATTACCATGATGTGTATGATGGTATAGCCTTGCTTACCTCAGTATCTCATCAAGGTCCCTCACAAAATTCAATTTGTCGATATATCCGTCGTAATGAAGCCCTGCCAGTTCCTTTTCATATACCTCTTTCGCATAAGCGGTCACAAAATATATCTTTGTCTCCGGACACTGCTGCATTAATGCACGACAGGCATCGATCCCTGCGGTTTTATAATCCATGTTGATATCCAGGAACACCAGATCGGGTCTTGATTCGCATACCTTTTTTATCGTATCTGCAGCCGTATCAGCTATACCAACCACTTCATGCCCCATCTCCCTGATAAAATGCTCGTACATCTCTGCAATAATGGCCTCATCCTCGGCAATGACAATACGTTTTGCCATTTTTCCCCCCTTTCTACAATTGATTTCAAAAAATCAGGGTGAACACAGAACCGTTTTCTTTCTTATAGGTTATCTCCCCTTTTAATTGCTTTGTCAACATAAAGACCAGATGCAGCCCCAGTGTCTTTGATTCATCAAATATTCGTTCTTCGGACAATCCAACGCCGTCATCCCTGACACACAACTCCTTCTTACCCTCTCTTTCTTTTAAGGAAACACTGATATGTCCGACCTTTTTTTCCGGAAAGGCATGCGCAAATGCATTGACGAGCAGCTCATTGACGATCAGGCCACAGGGGACAGCTGTTTCGATACTCAATAACACCGGATCAAGCTCGAATGCCACTTCGATCCTTTTCTTCCCCACATGATATGTCTTGCGCAGCTCCTCGACCATGGATCGAACATATTGGGAGAAATCTATCTCAGACAGATTTTTCGCCTGATAGAGCATTTGATGGACCCTTCCCATGGCCTGGATCCGTTGCTTTGTGCTCTCCAGGATCTCACCTGTTTTTCCTACGTCACCCAGGGCAGCCTGTTGAAAACCGATCAATCCATATAACACCAGCAGGTTATTTTTGACCCGATGATGGATCTCCTTCAGAAGCATCTCCTTTTCATGGAGGGTTTTTATGATTCTTTCCTCAGCGCGTTTCTGTTCGGTAATATCACGCCCTACTCCCTGGAATTCCACCACCTGACCGGTGTCGTCAAAGATCGCGCGCTTGCTCCACTGCTGCCAGCGCATCTCACCATCGGGCATCACTACACGATGTGCATAACTGACCAAAGGATGATCGATTTTCAGGGAAGCAATGGATTCCTCCACCACTGCCCGGTCATCCTCAGGGATGGGAGGGATGAATCGCTGTCCGATCAGTTGGTCATGATGGCAATTATAATACCGGCAGAAGGAATCATTGACGAATGTGATCCTGCCATCCGGCAGGCTCCGGTAAATCAATTCGCTCTGGTCATGAACAATAGCGCGATAACGTTTTTCACTCCGCATAAGTGCTTCATTGACGGACTCCAGCTCGGCTGTACGCTCCGTGACCTTCTGCTCCAGCCTTTCATTGGCCTGTTTGAGTTGATTCTGCAATCGCTCGATGGTCAGATGGACCTTGATCCGGGCAAGCACCTCTTCGGCCTTGAAGGGTTTGGTTATGTAGTCAATCCCCCCGACGGCAAAGGACTTCATCTTTTCCTCAAACTCTGTGACGCCGCTTATAAAGAGCACCGGTATATCCTCAGTGTCCCTGTCGGCCTTCAGACGCCGGCAGACCTCATACCCATCGAGTCCCGGCATCTTAATATCCAGTATAATCAGATCGGGTTTAGCCGACCGGACAGAGTCAAGGGCCATAGAGCCATTCGTGGACAACCGTACCGTGTATCCCTCCCTGGCAAGGATGGTATGCAACAGCCGCAGGTTCTCCCGGCTGTCATCCACAATCAGTATACCCTGTTTTTTTGCTTCCTTGCCGTTATCAAACATCGAAATCCCTGAACAGATGAATGATATCCTCGAATCGATAATCATTGACCATCTTCAGAAGCCCCTGCGCCATCCCTTTATTATCCGGCTCAATCTCCCGGATGAGCCTCACCAGGGAATCGATATCCCCCTGGATAGCGCGCCTGCGAAATTCCGCTGCCCACTGAAAAGGGAGAACAGCCAGTTCCTCGGCCTTCATCCCCGGGGATTCTTCTTTGCCTATTTCCAGCCTTTCAGGGGATTCATAAATATACTTCACGCCCAGATGCCTGGCCACCATCTGATAGATATCATCTTCATTAAAGGGTTTGCGAATGAAATCGTCACAGCCTGCCTTGAAAAACATCTCCTTCTCTTCCTCAAAGGCATGCGCCGTCAGGGCGATGATAAAGGTCTTCTCCCCTTTCTTTGTTCCCTTGATCCTCTTTGTGGCCTCGATGCCGTCCATCTCAGGCATCCGGATATCCATGAAAATTAGGTGCGGATGCCACACCTTCCACTGCTCAACCGCTTCCTTCCCATTGACCACCCCTCTGACTTCAAATCCCGCGATACCGAGCAATTCCTCCAACACCCCTCTGTTTTCAGGGTTATCCTCAGCCACCAGGATGCGGAAGACACCCTGCCCCTGGGCCTGGCCAATGACCCGCTGTTTCCGCTTCTTCTTTTCTGCCTCCTCTACTGCACCCTTTCTGGCCATGATCTCAAAGCGAAAAACACTCCCTCTGCCCAGTTCGCTTTCAACAACAAAGATATCCCCTCCCATCATCCAGATGAATTCCCGGCTGATGGTCAGCCCCAAACCGGTCCCTCCCAGCTCCCTCCCGGCGCTGGTCTGACCGAATGCCTCGAATATCCTCTCAAAGTCTTCCTTCCGGATCCCGGTTCCCGTATCTTCAATCTCGCACCACAGGCGAACATCTTCTCCCATCCGCTCTCTCACACCCACCCTCACGTTAATAACCCCGGAGGCGGTGAATTTCACCGCATTTCCGATCAGATTGATCATCACCTGCCTCAGCTTGTTTTCATCCGTATTGATATATTGGGGCACCCCCTCTTCAATCCTTACCTCGAATCCCAGTTTCTTCTCATCCGTTCTCAGACGAAACATGGTCTCTAGATCCTTGAGAAAGGTGTACAGATCGAAGGTCCTCCTGTCGAATGTCACCCGCCCGGCCTCGATCTTCGACAGGTCCAGCACATCGTTGATCAGTGCGAGCAGATGCTCCCCGCTGCGGTTGATTATGGAAAGGTTCCGTGATTGCTCTTTGGAAAGCGCAGGATCGCGCTGCATGATCCTGGAATATCCAAGCACGGCATTCATGGGTGTCCGCATCTCGTGGCTCATATTGGCAAGGAAATCGGATTTGGCCTTGTTCGCTTCCTCCGCAGTGACCTTTGCCTTTTTCAGTTCCTGTTCCGCCCGGACGCGCTCGGTTATATCCTCATAGGTGGCAATCACCTCAGAAGGGGAGTCTCCCGGATTGACGGGATTATAGATCACCCTGAGTATTCTCGTCCGCCCTCCGGTGACTGAGGTATGTTCCCCTTCAAAAACCGCCATTTCACCACCTAATGCCTGCATGATCGCCTGGCGCATTTTCTCGTTTTTCCCCCTTTTCAGGGTATCGAATCCGACAATATCCTTATATGGAGCGCCAAAGAGTTCAATCGCCTTCTGGTTACAATGGACGATCTTACCGCTCACATCGAATTGAATCAGTCCCACCGGGGATTTTTCGAATATGATCCTGTGCTGCTGTTCGCTATAGCGCAATCTCCTTTCCATACCCTTGCGCTCGGTTATCTCATTCTGGAGCTGTTTGTTCGCCCCTTCGAATTCAATGGTTCTCTCCCTGACCAGTTCTTCGAGATGTTCCTGATATCTCTTGATTTCTTCCTCTGCCTTCTTGCGCTCTGTGATATCTGCCCCGGAGCTGAGCACCCCGATGATATGATCGGTTTCGTCTTTCAATATTACATTATGCCATAGGATGATCCGCTTCGAGCCATTTTGCGTGATGATCGGATTTTCGAAAAATTCCACAGGTTCAATCTCACCTGTCATCAATTTATTATAGACACCCTTGACTTCGTCCCTGATATCATCCGGTATAAAATGATTGAACCAGTTCTTCCCGAGAATCTCTTTTTCTGTGTATCCCAGGACATTGCAGCCCTTTTTATTGATAAGAGTGACGCTTTGATTCGGATCCAGGGCGATAATGATGGCGCCCACAATATCAAGATATCTCTGGGCCTTGTCCCTCTCCCTTCTCAGTGCGTCCTCTGCCAGTTCGCGTTCAGTGATGTCCCTTACACTGATCAGATAACCGATCCATTTTTTTTCCCTGCTGTATAAGGGTTGCCAGGACATATCCACCCATATCACAGGCCCATCCTTTCTTTGAACATGGCACTTCACATTGCTTCCCGACTCCTGATGCAATGCGGATTCAAATGCCTTTGCCATGCGGTCGCGGTCTTCGGGTGCTATGATGGGAAGGGGGTAGCCCGTCATTTTCATACACTCCATGGGGGAATATCCCGTCATACGTTCCACTGTGGAATTGACCCATATCAGTTTGCCGTCAGGACCTGTCCAGCTTTCCCAGTCTTCGGTATAATCAGCGATCGTCTGGAACCTTTCCCTGCTCTCATGTAATAATTCCTCTACCTGTTTGCGGCCGGCGGTCTCCTTCAGGAGCTGTCTTTTTGCCTTTTCTGACTCGTTCTTTTGCTCCTTGAGTGCCTTCTTAAGCTTCTTGATTTCTTTGCGCAGATCCTCATTGCGTTTTCTCAATTCGGAGTCAGGCTCATCAGGCTTCTGCCGGAGGTCTTCCCCGTGGTCTTGTGATTCAGGCATGGGTCGACTGCATTCGGTCATTTCCCCCCCAAACTTTCTGTCCCTTTGATCAAAGAGGTTTCAGTCAGCAAAGATTTTTCATCATCATGGCAATCAGCACGTTTTAACACGCTCGGTTGTAACCGTCCACTGCATTTCCCCATTGTCATTGCGAGGGTGGGCCGAAACCCAGAGCAAAGCGAAGGGGCAAGAGACGTGGCAATCTCTTCTCATGTAATAGCGCGGTATGATATGTCAAGTCAATCAGAGATTGCTTCGGGCTGGGCCCTCACAATGACAACTTACTTTTGACGAATACTATATAACTTCTGGCGTTTACAATATATAAGCATTCTGCAGGGATTTCGGCTTAATATAGGCTCTCTATCGGGATGAATACCTGGGCGTTCTGCTTTAACGGTCAAATCTTGGATAAGTTATTATATCTTAAAGATAATCAAAAGTCTCATACGATGTCAAGAAGGAAAGATGATATTCCTGGGAAACGATCATCAGGGGAATATATCCCGATCAATAGAAAGACGTATAAAATCAAAAAGAATAAAGGGTTCAATGACAGAAGCAGCAAATATCCGGCCCGGAAATCGGTGACTGAATCCGTAAATATCCGGCGTGGAAATTGGTAACCGGATCGCTGAATATCCCGCAAGAAAACTGGTGGCCGGAGCGGTGAATAAACGGCAACAATAGTGAAAAAGAAAGAGACAACATCTGTGAAAAAAGACATATCCGATAAAAAATATAGCAATATCCTATCCCTGCTCCATATCAAGCCTCATACCCTATCGATAAATTATGTTCACTATAAAGGACAATATCAGCTTCACACCCTTCTCACCGAGCAAAGGCATCCGAAGACCTGGAACCTGAGCTTCACCATCAAGAATGATGTGCAGAAAGGACTCGAACGGATCCTTTCCGTGGATGAGGATATCTCTCAAAGATTTCATCAAATGGCCCAGGAGCCTCCCCTGCTGATCCGGGCTGCCAGTGCTGCGAGCCAGGCCATACGGGAGGGAAAAAGGATATTGATTTACGGCTGCGGCGCCACGGGCCGTCTGGCCAAGCAGATGGAAAGCGCAATCTGGCGGCCTTTCTGGAAAGTGATCAAAAAAAGCGGATTATGGGAGAGATTGAAAACCACCCTTCCGGAGGACATCGAGGATCGCCTCATCGGGGAGATGACCGGAGGGGACCGGGCCCTGATCAGTTCCCTGGAAGGATTTGAAGATCTGCCCCTGGTGGGAAAGCTCCAGTTGGAGGAAAGAGGCGTGGAAAGGGGCGATGTGGTGTTCTGCATCACTGAGGGAGGGGAGACATCCTCTGTAATCGGGGCCATGCTGACCGCCCTGGAACAGTATGGAGCACTCACAAATGACACCATGCAGGAGTCCAGAAATCATCTCTATTTTCTTTATAATAATCCGGATGATCTGCTCAAACCCTTTGCACGGAGCCAATTGGTCATTGAAAATCCTGCCATCACACGGATCAATCTCACCACCGGACCCCAGGCAATCACAGGGTCCACCCGGATGCAGGCCACCACATCCGAGACATTCGTCATGGGTCTCATCCTGGAGGAAACGATTCGGAGGATATTGGAAGGGCAGATATCCGAAGAAGAGCTGGCCCAACTCGGTTTCTCCCCAAAAACAGACATCAGGGAGAAACTGCTCTCCTTTGATGATCTCAGGAAGTGCATAATGGCCTCTCTGGAGGACATGGGGAGGTTCACACACATTGAATCAGAGACCTATAAGAAGCATCAACGGGCCACATATTTTGCAGAAAAGGCGCTCATCACCGTATTTATCGACTGTGCGGAAAGAAGCCCCACATTCCGGCTCGATCCCCTGGATACCGTCCATGAGACAGAAAGGAAATGCTGGCTGCAGGTTTGGACCGAGGGGAAGGATTATAAAGAGGCATGGCGGAATTTCCTGGGAAGGGACTTCAGGGGACTGGAAGCGTCCTTCTATAAACCCCATTTCTCAAAAAGGATTAATGACGCATATCTCAAGGATGCGGCCCTGAGGAGCCTGTCTCAGGCAGGCAAAGACCAAGAGGGACTCTATGATTTTTCCTTCTCCGGAGAAAATATCAATAAAAAGGGCCCCAGAAAAGGTGACCTGGGTGTTGTGGTATGCCTGGATGAAGAGATCGACGCACTTGCCGATCCGGCATCTACATTCAACCGATTTATCACCCTTTTCAAGAAGAAGAGTGCCGGCGTGGTCCTGGTTTTGGCGGGTAATCAAACCCCTTCTAAGATTAAATCCATCCTCTGCCGATTACCATTGGACCCGGACAAAGATGTGGTCATCCATCTTTCCTTGGGTCGCAGGGACGATCCCCTGGATCTGAAAAGGCAAACCGCTATCAAGGTCCTTTTGAACGCCCACTCCACAGGGGTGATGGCAATTATGGGCAAGGTGGTGGGCAATACCATGACCCATGTAGACCCCGGCAATCTGAAGCTTATCGGCAGGGCGACCTATCTGATTATGAACCATGTGAATGATACCCTATCCCAGGATGAATGGATCACATATGCGCAGGCCAATGCCGTGTTGTTCGAGGCCATGGATTTTATCTCCGGACTCGGCAGACAAACGAGCGAAGTGGCCCTTGCCATTATTCGAATACTGGAGGCCCTGCGAAAAAAACAATATGTGAGCTGGGAAGAGGCCCTTAACATCTCAGAGGGCATTGGCCTGGAGAACTACCTTGCAAAACATAATCCAGCGCTTCGCCATTTCCGGGCCCAAACTGGATAAACTCTATCTTCACCCTTTATACAGGGCAATCATATTACAGCTTCCACTTCCCGAAAGAATAATTATCCAGTACACTTTTTGCCTTGTTTTCTGCCCAGGATTGAAGGCCCATCTTCTTTATCAAACAAAGATTGAATACCTTGGTGTTGTGCCATACCCTGGCATTATCAAAATAGGGGTGGAGGGGCCTTTTCTTTATCCATTGTCTCCTCCTTGGTAAGGGAATAACCTACTGAAAAGCCTGGCTGCATTTTCATTTTCAGGATCTGTAAGACCGGGACATCGATCATGGGCTGTCTCACCCTTTCCCAGGGCCGCAGCAAAGGCCATACAGGTCATAAATCCGCACTCCCTGCAGTTTGTCCGGGGAAGCAGTTTAAAGATCTCAAATGCAGGGACCGGCTTGAATCTCCTGTGATCCGGCTCGATATGCCCCCTCCTCTGATAGAGATCATTCAGAAAATCGATCAACAGGTCGATGAATCCCAGGGCCTGTTCCCTGTTCTCAAATATCCTTGCCACGGCATGGTCGGGATATAGCGCGCAGTGGAATCCCTCCAGATCAAACTGGATATGATGGGGACTTTCATAATATTTAGCATTCTCCCCCACTGCATTGATGTACGGGAACAGCTCGCTCACATCGGCATCAAACCTGAATTGCGCACGGAATATCAATGTCCCCGGGGAACAACCTGATTCCTCAAAAGAAAAATCCGAATACCCTTTGATCAACATTTTTCCATCCCTTTAAAATTGTATTATTGTTTCTCTATCTAATATATATTTAACAAATATGAAATAAAAAAACATCACCCAAATGGGGGATACACAGGTATTTTGTACTTTTAAGACGGGTCAGGTCAATCGATGGGGATAGGCTATATCAATCTGTGTCGAACCGCCCAGACTGCGGCCTGAGTTCGATCATTGACACCCAATTTGTTGAATATATGAATAACATGGCTTTTAACAGTATGCGGCGTAACGGAGAGTATCCGTGAGATCTCAGCATTGGTAAAGCCCTCGGTGATAAGACGCAGCACCTCTACTTCCCGGGCGGTCAGATGGAATCGAATGCCATGGTTATCCCCATTTAAAAGGGGTTCTCTTCTTTCCTTTGAGATATCAGCCAGGCTCCTTTCCAGGGATTGGATATATCGCTCATCTCTCTGATTCGAGTGGTCTGTTTTTGAGGAATCCATATCAAACTCTACCTTAGAAACGATCTCTCCTTTCTCGTCATAGATCGGGTATACAACATGCCTCTCGATCGGCTCCACTATATCGGGGCACTTGCCGGGTAAGATCTCCCTTTTGCTCACTGCCATGGCAAAGGCCATGCAGGTATTGAATCCGCACTTCCGGCAATTGGTTCCGGGCAACAATCTAAATATCTCCAGAATGGGCAAGTTTTTATAGATCTTGTTATTAGGCTTGATTTTGTCCCTATTTTCGTAAAGGCTATTGAGAAAACCGATCAAATCTTCTAAAAATACCAATGCCTGTTCGTGCCCATCGAAAAACTGTGCCAGGCCATGATCTGAATAAAGGGCACAGCGAAATCCCTTATGAGTAAACTGGATATAGATGGGATTATTTAGATAGATAGGATTCTCGGCTACAGCATTAATATAGGGGAAAATCCGAGAGATATCCCTATCATACGTAAAGGAAGCAACCCATGCAGGCTCTCCGCATTTAAAGGCGGCCCTTGTGACAAAAAAATTTCTGTATTCTGTGATCAGCAAGACCTATCCTCACCCAGTGTTAAGGCTTATGTCATCGGGTTGTAAAATCCATATCAAATCAGTATACTCTCCAAAACTGGAGCTGACAAATGGGTTTTACCATCATTGATTATATGGTTGTTCTCCTGTACATGGCAGGGGTGACAGTATTCGGCCTGATGCTGTCCGGCAGACAGCGCACCACTGCGGATTATTTTCTGGGTGGTCATCAGATCCCCTGGTGGGCAGTGCTTTTTTCCCTGGTCGCCACGGAGACCAGCACCCTGACCTTCATCAGCATCCCTGCCGTGGCCTACGGCGGCAATCTCACCTTCCTGCAGATCACCTTCGGATACATCCTCGGACGCATAGTGGTGAGTTTTCTGCTTCTGCCCAGGTATTATGAGGGCCAGCTATCCACAGCCTACCAGTTTCTGGGCAATCGGTTCGGGGACAGTATGCGCAATGTCACCAGTTCCACCTTCATGGTGACCCGTTTACTGGCGGATGGGGTTCGCCTTTTTGCCTCAGCCATCCCCATTGCCATCATTCTCAGGCTGGCCCAGGTCAAGGTCTCCGACCTGAATGTCTACTTTATCTCCATCCTGTTGATCTCCGCTGTGACATTCGTCTATACCTTTCTGGGCGGCATCAAGGCAGTGGTGTGGATGGACGTGATCCAGATGGGGATCTACATCGGCGGCGCCCTGCTCGCAGCAGGTATCATCCTGACCCGCCTGCCTCAAGGGTTTGCTGGCACTGTAGAGCTTCTGCAAAATGCAGGGAAATTAAAGCTCTTCCGCCTGGGATTAGGCTTGACCTTCCGAGATTTCATGGCCCAGCCCTACACCTTTTTCACGGCTGTCATCGGAGGTGGTATCTTCTCAATTGCCTCCCACGGCACGGATCAGCTCATGGTCCAGAGGGTCTTGACCACCCGCGATCTGCGTTCCGGCAAAAAGGCCCTCATTACCAGCGGATTTGTGGTGCTCCTGCAGTTTGCGCTATTCATGTTCATCGGGCTTTTGCTCTATGGTTTCTACTGTGGCAAGTCCCCTGCCCTTTTGGGACTCTCCACCATGGATGAGATCTTTGCGAAATTCATCGTGGAGCAGATCCCGGCCGGTGTATCAGGCCTGATTGTGGCGGCCATACTGGCCGCTGCCATGAGCAGCCTCTCCTCTTCCATCAATTCACTTGCCTCTGCCACCATGATGGATCTATACAAACCCTACCTGGGGAAGGAGAATTCCCCTGAGAGGGACCTGCGGATCTCCCGGATAATCACCATCATCTGGGGGATCATCATCACAGGCTCCGCCTTTTTCTTTGCCATCCTTCAGCTTCGATCACCCGGACAGCGTCCGGCGGTGGTGGAGCTCGGCCTGGGGATCGCCTCATACACCTATGGGGGATTGCTGGGCGCCTTCCTGTTGGGTATCATATCCAAAAAACTCCGGCGCAAGGATGCCATGATCGGATTCTTTGCCGGTCTGATCGCATTGCTCTTTATGGTGAAAGGTCCCATTCAGATGCTGCTGCCCGGGGAGGGGCTGACCCTCGCCTGGCCGCTATACACCATGGTGGGCAGTATGATCGTGATCGGGGTGGGTTATCTCTCCTATCTGCTTCGAAGATGATTATGGCCTCTTCCTATCAAAAACTGTTTCTTATCAGTATTAAAGGTATTGTTTTTTTGATGCAGTTCTCATCACAGCGGCTATTCATTCAAAGTCAAAAGGAATGCATACGCCTCGAAAAATCTGAAAAAGGAGGTGATGGATCAGATTGATATCAAAATTTTAATAATTCATGTAATAATGCATGGATAGGATCTCCACAAAAAAACATTACTTTACAGCAAGGAGAATTTAATGAATAGGCTGGTTAAGCTGTGTCTCGTCTTGGTTTTAATGGTTTCTCTTGTACCTGTATCCACTTATGCACAGGGCCCTTATTGTACCTTGTCACTAATGGCGGGCCAACACATTCACGTAGGCTATCTCAATGTGGCTGTTGATTCAGGGGGTGAGAATTTGGTTGTTACCTATGATCTGACCGGTGATGAATTCACACAAGGGGAATGGGGGCTTCTCGAAACCCATCTCTATTTGGATTCTGTGCCACCAGATAACTCTGCGCCAGGGACTTTTCCCTTCCTGCACGATGGGGATTATTACAATGGTTACGAACAAATAGATAGCTATAAGATACCTTTATCAGCCCTTTCGGATTACTTTGGAATTGACTGTAATGAGGAATTCAATATTTATGAGATTTATATCGCAGCACACGCCGAGGTTACGCCGTTAGGCGATTCTATGGATATTTACTCCGAAGAAACAGCCTGGGCCGGAGATCCGGAAAATCCATTATATATACGCCCTGACAAAAACTGGGCCATGTACTTTTATTGCGAGATTCCCTGTGATTTTGATGGAGATACCTATACCTATTATCGGGACAGCGACAAGGATGACCATGGTGACCCGTATATGAGCGTGACTACCACCAACCCGGAGCCCCCTCTTGGCTATGTTACGGACAATACCGACTGTGATGATACCGATGCCACCGTCCACCCGGATGCCCCTGAGATTTGCGACCAAAAGGACAATGACTGTGACGGCGCCATTGATGAAGAACTGACTCGAGACTGCTCGACTATCTGTGGCGATGGAATCGAAACCTGCGAGAATGGTGACTGGGTTGGGTGTTCAGCACCCCTGCCCTCATCCGAAGTCTGTGATGGTCTGGACAACGACTGTGACGGCACCATTGATGAAGAACTCACTCGAGACTGCTCGACTATCTGTGGTGATGGAATCGAAACCTGCGAGAACGGAGACTGGATTGGGTGTTCAGCACCCCTGCCCTCATCCGAAGTCTGTGATGGTCTGGACAATGACTGTGACGGCATTATTGACGAGGACTGCACCACCTATTATCAGGATAGCGACGAGGATGGGTATGGTGACCCGAATGTGAGCGTGACTACCACAGACCCGGAGATCCCTCCCGGCTATGTTGCGGACAATACCGACTGTGATGATATTGATGAGGCTGTCCACCCAGGTGCCCCTGAGATTTGCGACCAAAAGGACAACAACTGTGACGGGTTCATCCCTGGGAATGAAACTGCGGATACGGATGGTGATGGCGTCGTTGAATGCGCTGACAACTGTCCGGATGTCTGGGACCCGAATCAAACGGATAGTGACGGAAACGGAATCGGAGATGTCTGTGAATTAACAATCGGTATTTATTACTGCGATCCAAACAACAATCCATTCGACCCTACATCACAAGAAATTACAGAATACTGTAGCATGTTTGTCCCTGAAGGAGGGTTGATGGAATTTATAGGGATCATATTAATAAACGAAGGCACCGAAAACCTCTTTGTGGATTTCGATATTGATGATCCAAACTCATGTTTTGCTTTTGACATCCTGGATAATTACGGAGAAATGATTCCGTTGTTGCCTCATGATGTCCCTCCTGGCGATATCATAAGGGTTTTTGGTCTTCCCACTGAATTATGTCTGGAAGGGGGCAGCGCAACTGTCACAGTAATATTGAACAACAGTGTGGGGATCCCAATTAATATTACTGACCTTTAGCATTGGCTGGCATCATTATATGAGTGATGTATAAATTTATTATGCGTATCATCCTTAGATCTCATATGAACTAGTACATATTCAAATGAAAGCAGGGGGTAGGAAATGGCAACTACCCCCTGTTTTTATACTCCTTGCCATTTATGGAATTTGGCCCAACCATCGCTTGTCCGCTATACACCATGGTGGGCAGTATGATCGTGATCGGGGTAGGTTATCTCTCCTATCTGCTTCGAAGATGATTATGGCCTCTTCTTATCAAAAACTGTTTCTTGGGAGAATTAAAAAACCGTGAAATCCCCAATTCATATAATTAAGGTATTTATCAATCTGTCTGAATTGAATATTATATTTGCTTTTTAAAAATATATAATATATAATATATTTGTTTTGTATTTTTGATCATATTGCTAATTTTTGAGCTTTCAGAGATAATGTTTCATTTTATATGAAAGTTTTCAACTAATTATTTGTTTTTAAAAACTTTCATCCTTCGTTGTGATCGATAGGTCATGGGATGTTTTTATGAAAGTTCTCAACTAAT
>JBLIRM010000230.1:0-5555 GCA_049472295.1 bacterium
CGGCCCTCCAACACAACCCGTTCCCGCCTATTCGGACCTGGCCGTACCAAGACTTGGCATTCTCATCATTATATCTGCATTAGATTATCGCAGAAGGACAGGCAAAGGACAATATTTTGATATGTCACAGCAGGAGGGGATACTCCAGTACATCGCACCGGCATTGATGGATTATCATGTAAACAATCGTGAACTCAATCGTATGGGCAACCGTTGCGTTTACGCCGCACCGAACGGTATCTATCGCTGCAAGGGGGAGTTCAGGTGGTGCGCGATTTCCGTAATTACGGATGAAGAATGGATGAATTTCTGCAATGCCATAGGGAAACCTGATTGGATTGAAGACCATAGATTTATCACTCTTTTGGACAGAATAAAGAATAACGAGATCCTGGATCAGATGATTGAAGAATGGACCAAGGATCGTTCAGCCGAAGATGTTATGAAGTTGATACAGGAAGCCGGTGTAGCGGCGGGTGTCGTACAAAATGGTAAAGACCTGTTGAATGATCCTAATCTGAGAGAGCAGAATTTTTATAGTGAGCTTGACCACCCTGTTCTTGAGAAGTTTATCTATAGCGGGATGCCTGTTCAGTTGTCCAAAACTCCATGGGAAACCAAACGGTCCCCCTGCTTCGGTGAACACAATGAATATGTGTATACGCAATTACTGGGTATTTCTGATGAGGAGTTCATTCATTTATATGGCGAAGGGGTTTTTGAATAGGTTTTGTATCTTTTAATAACAAGGATAATGATTTTTAATAATGAAGGTAAGACAGGAGAAATGAGTAGTGAAACTAGAGAAGAATGATCCAATTAGCTATGACATGACCAAAGAGGAGATGGAGGCTGAGATCCAGAGATATATAAAAGAGAAGAACAAGCATATTGGAGAGGAGTGGCCTCTGCCGATTGGAAAGAAATGGTTTGGATTAAAGAATGAGCTGATTACCCAGGATCTCATCAGGAACTATTGTAATTGTGTAGGGGACCTGAATCCCCTTTTTCGAGATAAAGTATATGCTACCGGGACACGTTGGGGCGGCATTATCGCACCCCCAATGATTATTCATTACATAGCCATGGTCAGTGGCGGATTGGGTATAGAGCCGCCTTCTGTAAAAGAGAGAGGTGATAGGCCGAGGGTCCATGGAGTAGGTGGCCTCAATGTCGGTGGAACCATTGAATTTTTCAAACCCATACGGCCCGGAGATGAATTTCATTGTGTGGATAAATTTCTGGGGACCGATGATGTAACAAAAAAAGAGAGGCCGGTCCCGCGACTTATCAGAAATCGGGGCCAGAGGAAGTTCATTAACCAGCGTGATGAGATTGTCGCCATAGCAGCTGGGATAGAGCTTCTGATGCTCCCTGAGGAGCCACTTAAAAAAGGCGAAAAGAGGATTAAGATGGGCGACGCTTTTCCAGAGGAATGGGGGCATTACTATACGGAAGATGAGCTGGCTGTTATCGATAAGGCGATGGAAGATGAGGAGATAAGGGGTGATGAGCCACGTTATTGGGAAGATGTAAACGAAGGCGATGAACTCAAGCCGGTTATAAAGGGACCTTTAACTATGACGGATATTGCTGCAGGTATGGCTTTTCGAGGTTTTTTACCTGCAATGGAAGTAAGACGGATGGTGGATAAAAGCGATGATGTATACAGCAATATCGATCCGCGAACAGGGGACATGTTTGGTGAATATCGCTGTCACGTTGAAGATGCTCTGGCTCAAATGTATGGTGAGCCCGGCGCCTTTGCCACAGGTACCATGTTTTTGGAATGGGCGTGTCATCTGCTGACCAACTGGATGGGAGATGATGGGTTTTTAAAAAGACTGGATACCCGCCATAGGAGGATGATGCCTACTGGGGATACATGCTGGGTTAAAGGAAAAGTGGCCAAAAAATATTTGGAGGGCAAAGATCATTTTGTTGATGTAATGATTGAAGGCACCAACTGGGGAGGGAATACAATATTTACCGGAAAAGCAATCATACTGCTCCCATCCAGGGAACAGGTGCACTGGATAGATTTTCCCGATTGGCGTCAAATCTAGAACCATTCAAAGGAATTAAATCAGGGGGGATTCATGGAAGACAAGGGGATCAATTCATACACCGTTGTCACGGGCGTAATCGGTGATGATGTTCACAATATCGGGATCAAGGTTTTAGAACATGCCCTCAGAGCTGCCGGATTTAAAGTCATTTCACTTGGAATTCGTGTTTCGCAGGAAGACTTTATAGAGGCGGCAACTGAAACGGCAGCGGATGCCATATTGGTTTCTTCACTCAGTGGACATGCCAGGATGTTATCAGAAGGTTTCAGGGAAAAATGCGTAGAAGCCGGATTGTCGGAAATTCATCTCGTTATAGGCGGGCATTTAGTCATCGGAGAAACTGAATGGGAAGATGTCGAAAAGACCTTTAAGCAAATCGGCTATAACAGGGTTTACCCATCATCAGTATTGCTGGCAGAGGTTATCGATGATCTTAAGGCTGATCTGAGGAAGTCATAAGGGGGCTGACTATGAAAATAAGTAATGCGCGTTTAACTGATAAAGAATTCGACATTGAGAGAAAAGAGGTCCTGGCTATGTGGCCGACGGGAAAGGACGTGGATCTTGATGAAGCGATCGCCTATCACAAAAGCATGCCCGAGTCCAAAAATTTTGCTTTGAAACTGCTGGAAGCGAAGAAAAAGGGAGAGATACTGCTCGTCAGCGATATGGGTTATACAACCATTGAGAAGGAGATTGAACTTTTAAAGCATATACAAGACGAGGGACACCCTGATTTTCTTGGTCATCATGTGGACAGTCTTACGAGGAACCTTCGATTTGAAGAGGCTGAAAAAGAGCTTAGGAAAAGTGAAGAAACAGGTCAAAATTTGCTGAACGGTTTTCCGGTTGTTGCTCATGGTGTGGCAGGCAACAGGAAAGTAACGGATGCTGTGGACTTGCCGGTACGACTGCGTTTTGTATCCCCCACGGGCAGGCTTGTCACTGAAATAGCATTGGCCGGGGGCATGACAAGTGCCGAAGGTCATCCCCTGATCTGCTTCATGAATTACAGTGCAAATGACCGGCCGGAAACCGTATTCCGTGAATTCCAGTATATGTCCAGGCTGATAGGGGTTTATGAGGAAAAAGGTGTTCCCATACTTGTTCATGTCGTAGGGGGGAATCACCTATGCAGTATAACCCCTCCAAGTCTGATGCTGGCCCTGGCTATCATAGACTTATTAATGCTTCCTGAACAGGGAGTCAAACATCCCTATATTGGAATGGGTTCACAGGGTTATCTGGCGCAGGATATCGCCTATGGCACTCTGATTCCCAAACTCGGGGGGGAGTACCTGGATAAACTTGGATATCGTGATGTAGAACTGTTGAGCGGTGGAGCCGAGATTGCCGGCAGGTATCCGAGGGATCATGCACAGTCCTTTACGGAGGTCTTGTGGTCTCCTCTGATTTCGGTTTTGGCAGGACTTGACCTTTGCCATATTAAAACCATAGATGAAGCAGACACAATCCCGACAAAGGAGAATAATGCTTTCAGTCTCAGAGGCGCCAGGATGATGATAAATATGCTGAAAGACCAGAAGATTAATATCCTTGATAGTAAGGAAATTGTGGCTGAAACGGAGATTTTTGAACGAGAAGTGAGAGCTATCGTGGATAAGGTCCTTGAGATGGGAGACGGCGATCCAGTGATCGGCGCCGTGAAGGCGATTGATTTCGGAGTTCTGGACCATCCCGTCAGTAATAATAAATATGTTCAGTGCAAGGTAATGGGGGTTAGAGATAGTAAAGGTGCTGCACGATATCTGGAGTGCGGAAATTTACCTTTTTCTAAAGAGATCAAGGAATTTCATAAGGAAAAAATTGCGGAAAGGGAAAAGACACTAAGTAAAAAAGTCGACTTTGACACGGTGATCAGTGATTTCTTATCCATAAGCCGAGGTTCTTTACTTCCACAATTAGACTAGAGATCCCAACTTTCCTTTATACTACGGAAAAGATGGGGGTTTGATTAGCTGCAAATCAATAAGTTCGGAGGGGAGATTATGTCTAACGCACTGAAAAGTAATATCAATTTAGAGGATCTTAATAGTGTAAACGTCCTCACTGAGCGTGTAAAAAATCGAAAACAAGAATACGAAAATTCACCTGTTTGGGTTTCCAGCTCAAGGGCCCGTGCATTTACGGAGTCCTGGAAGGAGACAGAAGCGGACCCCTTCCACCTGAGACGCGCGAAGGCCTTTGCGCGAGTACTTGATGAATCCCCTGCCATTATAAGGGATGGAGAGCTTATTGTAGGGTCTGATACAAAGTTTGTTCGTGGGGCGGAGACCATGCCCGAGTTCAATCCTTACGATATACTTGATGCGATTGAAGAAGACCACTTCGATGGTTTGAGTGAAGTGATCATCGCTTCAGTTGAGGAAGAAGATAGAAATATTCTCAAAGAATCAGCCTCCTACTGGGTTGGTAGGTCGACGCATGACATTGTTCATGAAGCATGGCGGCGTGAACTTGGTAAAGAATATTTCGACCTGCTTGATGACAAGGTCAGAGTCATTGAGAGTTCTATAGTCGTAAGTCCGAAACCTTCCACCATTTTCAATCCGGGAACATTAATGCAGGGTCTTAGCTATATTATCAATCGATCAAGTGATGAAAGGGAAAAAACGATTAATTCGGTCGGCCAATCATCACCACAGGCGTCTTATCACAAGATTGTCGTGCTTGACGCTATAATCATAACTTGTAAGGCATTAATCAAATTCGCAGATAGGCACTCTGAAGCAGCAAATAATATGGCTATGACAGAAAGTGATCCTGTGAGGAAAAGGGAACTGGAGAAAATAGCCCAGCATTGTAAGCGCGTACCTGCAAATCCTCCTCGCACATTTGTCGAGGCCCTGCAGGGCCTGTGGTTTGTCCTCATAGGTCTCAAAAAGGAAACACCATGTGCTCCCGCTTGCCTGAACAGGATAGATCAGTACCTATATCCGTTCTATATGGAAGACTTGAGGGAGGGTCGGATCACACAACAGGAAGCGGCTGAGCTATTGGGCCTGCTGTGGATAAAACTGAATGAATTTGAAGCTTTTAGAGGTAAGAAGATGACCAAGTGGGGATCAGGTTCTCTTTTACAACAGGTCACTATTTCCGGTCAGACAAAAGAAGGAGAAGACACCACCAACGAAGTTTCTTATCTGATATTAGAGGTGTCCCGCCAGATGAAAATGCCACAGCCCGGAGTATATGTTCGATACCACAATGGCATTAGCCAAGAGTTTATGGAAAAAGCGGCGGAGACCAATCGGGACACCGGAGGTGGAATTCCAGCCTTTCTAAATGACCAGTCAGCGGTGGACAGGCTCATTGCTCTGGGGGTTGATCACAATGATGCAATAGAGTGGAGTGCAGGAGGATGCTTAAACTATGTGGTTGGGCATGTTCAGATGCACCCGAGGGGACTGTGCTATTGTAACGAAGCCAAGATTTTGGAGATAACACTCAATAACGGGGTTGACC
>JBLIRM010000231.1:0-5477 GCA_049472295.1 bacterium
CGGATACTGAATTTTCATATTCGATAATCTTGTTGATCTGGTTCAATGCTTCATTGGGATCATCGCATGCGATCCTTCCTATATATACTTCCGCTAATAAATCCACGCTAACGTTAGGGTCAGTACTATAGTCGTCAGGATATTCACCATATGTCCCGTCATTGTCAAGATCCCAAGTGCCGTCAAGGGCGCCGTAATATAAATCACAGGGGATATCATCATCTGTTATTGCACCGACTTTCCCATAAACCCCTCTATGGGGGATGAGTGCACTATTAGGATCGCCATCGCTATCTCCGCCTAACAGCACATAATCAGTTTCCCAGACCGTATAGGCATCTTTTATGAAATTACGGATCTGGGTTTGATGATCCTCACCCCCATCCGGGCGGTTTGGGTCATAATTGGCATAAATATCTTCTACAGTCACTATATTGGTAGAAAGCCCCCGTGAGGCCTTGTGGATTTCTAATATCTCAAAAGTGGATACAAGGTTTTCCCTTGTAATGATGACATACTCATAGGGTCCGCCGGTTAAAGATGAACCAGAAAAATCATATTTGAATCTTACCTTTGGTTCAGTATAGGTATTGATGATAGAGGGATTATCGATCATCCGGCTGACACGGGAGATATCCCTTTTCAGATATCTGCATGGGGCTTTAAGTTCTTTTTTGGGTTTTGTCTGGAAATTGGATACACCCCTTGATCGCTGCATATCTGTCGCAGGATAAGATCCGGACACTGCCGGAGCCGTTTCTACGATTAGTCTCAACACAGGATAATACAAAACCTTTCCATGAGCGGGGATATATTGAACCGGATATAGATTGATAAGGAGGATTTTATAGCCTCTCAGGAACTGGGTTGAAACCTCGGAATAGAGTTTTCCAGGGAAAAAGGCATCTGAGTTGTATATCCCCCAGTCAGGCTGAGTCTCAATCATTAAGTCAGGCCGGCTTATGGGTATCTGGTCCTTGCAGTATTCGATTGTGAATTCACCATCCAGGACAATCTCTTGAGCAGGGAGGACATAAATGTTTACAGGATCCCGACCTTGGGGTATAAGAATCCTTGCTGTTTTAACAGGTAAGATAGGATTGCCCGGCTCTTGGCAAAATTTTTCTGCCCCAGCCATCTCGATGGAATGACATACTTCATCAACCCTCTCTATCTTCGGTTCCGAGAATATATATTCCATCTGGATGGTTTCAGTATTTGACGGGGTCAATTCAAAGGAATACGTTGATTCTCCCATCGCGCCATAAGATAAAAGAGGAAAGAGCATTATGACCAAAACAGAAGAGAGTATCCTTCTTATGTTTTGAGAATTCAACATAAAAACATCAAATTTAGAAATTAACATCTTCAAAAAGGAATATCTTTAAGTTTAAGCAAACGTCATGCCGGGAAAGATCCATTTAATCACTTCCTGTTTGTAATCTTTAAATTACTGATTTATTTATGATATTTTTTTTAACCATGACAGCTCGATAATGAAGCATGAAACTGAGCTGTAAAGGATTCCGACACTTTAAAACATTGTGATGGAAAAAGGATTTTTAAGGAGAAAAATCTTTGAAGTAAAGCCCCAGCCCTTCCTCGGAATCTGTTATTTATCTATCATTATCCCGTGCTTCCGCATCAAATCATGTAGCGTAGGCCGACTCACTCCGATTTCAGCAGCAGCTCTGGTGATATTACCATTATGTCGATTCAAAGCATGCTGGATAATGCTGATCTCCGCCCTTTCCCTGGCATCTCTCAAGGATAGTTTTTTTGGAGAGGGCATAGCGCATGACTCCAGATCAAGGCTTTCGGGAGTAATCCAGGATCCTTCGCCCATAATTACTGCCCGTTTTATCTTGTTTTCCAACTCCCGGATATTCCCCGGCCATTTATAAGCCAGAATCGAGGCAATTGCATCATCGCTAAATCCCTTGAAATTTCGCTTCAACTCATTATTGAACCGGGAGAAATAATACTTTGCAATCAAAAGGATATCATCATCTCGCTCTCGCAAAGGAGGGATATTAATGGTCACAACACTCAATCGATAATAAAGATCCTCCCTGAAGCTCCCATTCCGGGTGGCCTTGAGGAGGTCTTTTTGTGTCGCAGCTATAATGCGGGCGTCCACACTGAGACTTTCCCTGCCTCCGACTCGCTCGATGGTGTGCTCCTGTAAAAAACGAAGCAGCTTCACCTGCAAAGTAAGAGGCAGCTCCCCGATCTCATCCAGAAAGAGAGTTCCCCCATCGGCATACTCCACCTTCCCCTTTTGTTGAGCGTATGCACCGGTAAAGGAGCCCTTTTCGTGTCCAAAGAGTTCGCTTTCCAAAAGGGTTTCAGGGATGGCCCCGCAATTGATGGCCACGAATGGATTCTTTTTCCGCCCGCTTCGATTATGAATCGATTTGGACACAAGCTCCTTCCCTGTACCACTTTCTCCAATTACAAGGACAGGGATATTGGAGCTGGCTACCTTTTTTATGCTGCTGAACACCTCCTGCATTCCGGTACTTTGTCCTATCAAATTTTCAAACCGGATATCACTCTCGAGCCTTTTCTGAAGCTTTTTGTTTTCTCTTTCAAGGTCCTTGATATGGAAGGCCCTGCTTAATATGATTTTCAATTCATCCATATCAATGGGCTTATAATAAAAATCATAGGCCCCCATGTGAACCGCCTTGAGGGCATTCTCCTTTTCAGTATTTCCTGTAATTACAATAACCTTGGTTAATGGATCGAGCTTTAGGATCTCCCCTAATAATTGAAGGCCGATTACTCCATCATCCGGTCTCGGAGGAAGGCCGAGGTCCAGAGTAACCACAGAGGGAACCTCTTTTTTCAGAAATGTTAAGGTCGTTTCCAGATCGCAAGCGGTTGAAATATCATAGTCATTTGACAAACCCCACCTGAGTTGATTCGAGATGCCCGGATCATCCTCTACGATCAGTAACCTGGGCTTCTCAATTTCCGGATGCTTATTAGTATTAGCAGGCGATTCAGTCATTCCCTTTACCCTCCGGATCAAAATAGAGATATATCATACCGTCTGCTCTCCCTTTCTTTATTTTTTTGTCTTTCCTCTAAACTTGTGGGGGCATGATGATCCTGAACGTGCTTCCGACCCCCTCCTTGCTTTCGACCTCAATCATTCCCTGATGGGCCTCAACAATGGTCTTACACTGATACAGTCCGATACCAAGGCCCTTTTTTTTCGTTGACTTGAAGGGCTGAAAAAGGTCATTATCCAAAAACTCCGGGGATATACCATGACCATTATCTGAGACAGAAAAGATCACTTTCCCGTCAATGGCAACAGTTTGCATCTTTATCAATCCGTCATTGTTTGTGGCTTCCAATGCATTTAAAAGAAAATTCTCAATGACCTTTTCAATCTGATCCCGATCCACGAAGATCCTAGGTATGTCCTTCAGATCGACTTTTATATTTTTGCCATTTGAAATCCCCTGGCCCATTCGGCTTACCACACCTGAGATGACTTCATTTAAGTCAGTTTCCAGAAAATTTGGCTTTCCAAAGGTAGTCTTATTGGATAGCCTGGCAATGATTTTATCCATTTTTTTCACACTTCTTTTGATCGTATCGATGCTGTCTTTCTGAAATTGCGGATTGTTCATATGTTCATCTGCATTCTGCACCACCAGGGAGAGGTTAGAAACCAGGTTCTTCAGGTCATGAAGCAAAAACGAGGAAAACCGGTGAAATACCTCCATCTCTTTGGCCTTGATCAATTCCTGTGAGAGTTTTGAATTCATAACTGCACTTGTAATCTGAGCAGCAGCAGATTTCAAAAGGTCGATGTCGTCCTTCAGGAATGCTTCACCTGTGGCCTTTTTCCCCAGGAGAATCACCCCGACTATTTCCTTGCCTAAAACCAGAGGAATAAGTAACGCCGCTTGAAACTTTTCAAGAACCTTAGTATTTTCCAGAACAAAATCCCGCATATGAGGACTATCAATCAGGAGCGGCTCCTTTTTTTTAACCAAAACCTCAAGCGATTTCTGATGCATATTCAGGCGAGTTTTCCCGGCTAAAGAAGATGCGTCCAACAGACCGAAATATCCGGTATTTCCCTCACGAAGCCATAAAGATGCCTTACTCACACCCACTGAATCCTTAAGCATATTCACTATGGTTGTCACAATATCGGCCATATCGAGTTTCAGACTCAGCCCCTCTGCAAACTTGAGCCACTCATTCCTGTAATCATAATGGCTCCGGTAAAAATGCCTGTTGATTAACATTCTGGCATTCCAGCGGACACGATCCGAGAGAACTAGGCCGGAAAAAAATAGAATTGCCACGAAAAGAAAGATAATCTCAAGAGGGAAACCGGGAATAATATTAAAGGACCTAATGACCTGTCCCACTAGGCCAACCAAAAGGAGATATACCCCAACCATGAAAAGGGTAAAGGAATGATAGATAACAAATCGAGACATATACAAATTGACGTCCATCAGCTTTTGGCGAACAACTGAAAAGGCAATGACACCGGAACATATAACAAAAACCGTGGAGACCAAGGGTATCATTCTGAAGCTGACAATGGAAAACAAAAGTGTCTGTGAGGTCGAAAATATCAAAAAGGCAAATAATCCACCCAATCCAAGAACAAGGGACCTTATTTTGATCCTCTGCTCCCCTTTTGACTGGCGAATTGTGTGTTCCAGGTTTACAACGATCATAACGAGACTCAACAGGAAAAATATATAGAAACCCTTCCCTATGCCGCCTAGAGATAGAAAAATCGGGGAATCACCCGGGAATACAAATAAGGCGGATGAGACGGATGATGCGAAAAAGACCGAAAGCGCCCCAAAACCAATGATGAACTTTTTCCATTTTTTCGATCTATACCATGACTCTTTCCTGGCAAAACTCGTACAGAAAACAAGCCACGTTCCGGGGACCAGGCATTCTCCGACCAGGGAGATCCTCTTCCAAAAAATTGCAGCCTGCGTGCCAAGGTAAAAGAGGCTCATAAGATTCCCGAATTCCATTATGGCAAGAGAGCCCATACCCAAGGCAAAAAAGAGGTTGATCCGTTGATGCCTATTTCTGAAAAAAACATAGACACCCAGGATCGTAAAGGCCAGAAAACTGATCAGTGGTGGTAAAAGATAGAAATTCATGAAGCTTTCACCATTTGACTAGTCCATAATGTAAGATGATTTTTATACTTTTTTAATTTTCATTATTATATTAATTTGTCGTAAATTATTTCTTTATTATTTTAAATTTACTATTAATAATTTATAACTTATAAAGATATTTTTTAATCAGGGAAAACCCTGAATATTGCATCAGGGAATCCCCGTATTATGACCATTGTTATCTGAATCATATTACAACTATCTGATATTATGAGACATATAGAATAATAACTGTAACTATTCAATAAATAATTTTGAAGATTTTGGGCAGTGAATAGGGATCTGATCAAA
>JBLIRM010000232.1:0-5421 GCA_049472295.1 bacterium
ACATGACGCCAGTGCACTCCGTGGTTCATCGATATGAGGTGGCCGATCCCCAGACCGTTTGTTCAGTGGACGCACCCTCTATTGTGGGATCCGAACCTTTCAATATTCGGGTCGGAATGATGAATGAGGGAGAGGTCCCCGCTGTTGTGGATATTGCCCTTACCAACCAGCAGACCGGAGCTACTATGGTTGAGCCACTCACGGTTCCTGCACATGAGACACACACAGTTGACTTCACTGAACAAATTACTGAGGACACCAACTACGCCATATCTGTAATGGGTGACCACAACGAAGATTTCATCCGAACCGTCACATATGGCCTGGGCGCGCAGATTTCAATTACGCCGGAATCTTATTATACCGAAGGGGATATCGAGATCCCTTATAACATTACCAACACAGGATTGTTATCCGCCACCTACGCCATTGAATTCTCTTTATATGATCAGGCGGACCGGTTTCTATATTCTGTCACCAATTCTCATTACCTCTATCAGGTTCCAGGAACCAATAGTGCGGAAGGGCTAGTAGGATTCGACCTATACGAAGGGACTTATACGGTAAAATACAATACCATCGGAGATGAAGGAGAAATATCCTTCCAGGTTGTTCTACCCCAAGGGACCTTGAGTATGGATGTCTCAGACCTCTATCCGGATGGGGAGATACAAATCCCCTATCTTTTAGAGAATACAGGCCTGGTTTCAAGTGCGTTTGAGCTGACATTCAATCTTACCAAAGACGGAGAATCAATCGAGACTTTTCAGAATACGGCCTATCTCAATTGCAGCGGAGATGATCCCCTCGCCCCGGATTATTTAGGGATTACTTATTCTGGGAATATCCAAAGTTATCTATCCTCCGGAAGCTATGTCATTGAGGCCTTTATTGGGGAATCATTGAGCGAAACCGGATCCTTTCAGGTCATTCCCAGGGAAGCGGTAGAAATAGACACCAATTTCGGCAATACCACTGAAGGGAAAATCCCGGTATCCATATCCGTATACAATGGCGGATTTGATCCATTCTCCGGTACGGTTCAAATCGAAACGGATTTTGGGTCCGATGAAATAGCCATCGCTCCCATACCCTCTGGAGAAGACGGGACCTTTGATTTTCTCATCGACCTTTTTGCGGCCACTCCAGGGGAGAATGAGATAAGGACCTTTATATACAATGCAAGCGGGAATCTGATAGATATCTTCACCGCACCCTTCTCGGTTAACGGCCCCGAAATGGTGATCACCCAGTTCCCCACCTATTCTCAGTTCCCAGCCGGAGGGACAGGCACACTGACCTTCGGTGTAAGAAACGAAGGGGATCAGGAAGGTCATATGGCGCTTAGAGTACAAGCCTTTGAGGGAGGGGAGACCAAATCCGATTATTTAGATACCGCAGAGGAAAAGGGCTTCACCTTTGTCTTCCCCATACCAGAGGATTTGGAGGAGAGGGATTATCAGGCATTATATTCTCTCAGACAAATTTTGGGTGGTGAAGAAAGGATCATGGATGAGGGACTGATCACTTTCAAGGTCATGAATGTCAAGATCGAGGTCATGGCATCGTTGGATCAGGCATTATACTCTCCAGGGGATACCGCCCACCTCACCTTAGACATCAATAATATTGGTTCCGTTTCAGACGTCCCCCTGATTACCCGGATTAATTACGATGGATTTGAGGCATTCGACTCTTTCACACTCTCTGACACCAATAGCATCCTCGAATTTGATATCCCCATTGATTCCTTTGACGGCAGACTCCTATATGAGGTCATGATGGAAACAGGCCGCTCCATCTATATCAACACCATGTATATTCATGAAAGGCATGATCGTATTTGGCTGAGCACAGACAAACAAACCTACCTTCCTGGTGAGGAGGTCAACATTACAGTGGAGGCCGGTGAAGAAGGGACTGCAGACATCACTGCCCTGTATGGCGATTTCACCCATACAGTCTCCTTGACACCTAATACCCCGGCAACCTTTTCGATGTCCCTTCCCTTGAACCTCATCGGGGGGACACAGATCATTGATTATGACTTCAAGGAGGTATCCCATGTCTATCAGTTCGATGTGGATTCCTTCCAGGCGGAATTCATCGAGGTGAAACTGGATAAATCACAATATCATTCAACGGATACGATTCATGTGGAATTTCAGCTCCTAACCAATGCAGACATGGATGGATATCTGGATGGCTTTATTGAGGACCCGGATGGGTGGTTAATCCCATCCTTTACCTATTATGGGGACTTCACAAAGGGATTGAATGAATTCACTGCCCAGGGTGACCTGGACACAGACCAGACAGGTATACACAAACTCTTTTACGTCCTTTACAAAGACGAAGAGCGAACCCAACTCATGACGCTTGGATCCGAGGCATTTGATGTTGAGGGATTCGCTTTGACTCAGTTACTAACCGATAAGTCACAATACGAATATGGCCATGAGGATATTTTAGTCAGCGCTTACTGTTACGGGGATATTGAGGGAACAGCAGATCTGGATCTGAATGAAGAGACCATTTTGACGCAAAGTGTGGCCTCCAGCGGATTCAATACCCTTGAATTCACGATTCCGGCAGATCAGATCCCAAGCCCTGGGTCTCAAATCCTGAGCGTTATCTTAAGATCGAATGGCCTTGAAAGTTCCCAGGAAACCTCCATTGAAGTCAAGAGCAGCAATAATGCGCCAATAGCCGAGGCCAATGGTCCTTATAGTGGTACGGCCGGAAGACGGGTCTATTTTAATAGCTCTGGAAGTAGCGATCCGGATGGAGACTCCTTGACTTATTATTGGGATTTCGGAGACAGTGAAAGCAGCACAGATCCAAATCCGAGTCATATCTACCATACAAGGGGCTCTTATACTGCAACTTTAACAATTAGCGATGGTGATTTAACGGCAACCGATTCTGCTTCAATCATTGTTGATCCACCAGATACAGGTTATCAAGTCCATATAGATTATTTAACAAATTGGATGCGCTATCAAGATTATTTATACTATAGGCCAGATTATTATAATCAATTCTATTGGTTAAACTATTATTATGATCAATTCTATTGGTTAAGGTATTATTATAATCAATATAATTGGTTAAGTTATCAATATGATCAATTCAGATGGCCAAGCTATTACTATTTTCAAAACCTTTTGCCAAGTTATTTATATAGTAGATACCTGACCTTACTATAATTGGTTTTGCCAGCATTATTGATTTTTTTGAGGAAATGATACCTGATCACCACATAGGTGGATAACAGTCAGGATCCTTCTTTATGAGGTTACGGGGGGATCTTATACATTTTCTTTGAAAAAAACAATTTATCGAGCTACGAGAAATTATTATGATTGGGATGTTCACCTGACCTGCCCCCACTTTTTGTACCACCTTTAAAGTTAGTTAATGACCTATGGATTCTTTGTTAAGGTTTTGATTCCCCCTGCTCTACTCCTTTAATAATTAATTCACCCAATTGAAATTATTGTCATAACTGACCATTCTTAATCAATCCCCGACCTATGGATTATTAATCCACAGGCCGCCCTTTCCTGCAATCTAACCTTCTGATATTATTCACTATTGATTTTTAAAAAATGGCCAATTTTTACAAATTTTTGAAAAAAGTCACACCCAAACATAAAAAAAGGGATTTGCCAAAATCGGCTAATCCCTTGATTATCATGGTGCGCCCGAGAGGACTCGAACCTCCGGCACATGGATTAGGAATCCATTGCTCTATCCTGACTGAGCTACGGGCGCATATCCTCTAAAGCGTTTATTTTTAGCATCTTTTCTCGATTATGTCAATCAAGATGATTTATTAACTAATATATTATATACTATTTTCACGATTTCAAGTCTTCGAGGTATCTTAAGAAAATTCTAAATAAAAGCCCTTGAATATTGCGATTATAAGAGGATTCAGTGAAGCTAAAGAAAGAACTCAATCTGCTGGATGTATTCTGCATTGCCAGCGGTGCCATGATCAGTTCAGGGCTCTTTATTCTCCCTGGGCTTGCCCATGCCAGGGCGGGCCCTTCAGTCGTAGTCTCTTATCTCTTGGCCGGGCTTCTGGCAATGACCGGGATGCTGAGCCAGGCAGAGCTGGTTTCCGCAATGCCGAAGGCGGGAGGGGCATATTTTTATACCGCACGTGCCATGGGCCCTGCAGTGGGAACTGTGAACGGATTGCTGATATGGTTTTCCCTTTGCCTGAAAAGCTCCTTTGCCCTGGTTGGTATGGCTGCCTTTACCATACTCATCATTAAACTGGACATTCATATCATAGCGGTCTTGCTGTGCCTTTTATTCATTGTCATCAACTTCTTCGGCGTACGGAAGGCGAGTATTACGCAGATATTCCTGGTGGTCGGCCTTTTTGCCATCCTGTTAATTTATGTTGCGTATGGCCTTCCTGCGGTTAATGTGCACCATTTCGAGAATTTCGCCCCGAACGGGCTGGGGGCCATTTTTTCCACAGCGGGCTTTGTATTCATCTCCTATGGTGGATTGTTAAAGGTGGCAAGCGTTGCTGAAGAGGTAAAGGACCCTGGAAGAACCGTTCCTCTAGGCATGATCCTTTCCCTTCTTGTGGTCAGCATCTTCTATATGCTGGTGGTTTTTGTGACCAGTGGGGTGCTGCAGGCAGGGCAGTTGAGCCACACGCTCACACCGATTTCCGATGGCGCGGCTGTTTTCATGGGCACATGGGGGAGGATTGCCCTGAGTATCGCCGCCATCCTTGCCTTTGTATCCACAGCGAATTCAGGGATCATGGCGGCATCCAGGTTTCCTCTGGCATTGAGCAGGGACGGCCTGATACCCGGTTTCCTGGGAAGGGTCCATGCGAGATTCAAGACACCCCATATCTCCATTCTGGTCACCGGCATATTCATGATAGTGTCATTGTTTCTGAAGCTGGATGTTCTGGTAAAAGCCGCTTCTGCCGTACTCATCCTGACATTCATATTCTCCTGCCTTTCCATTATCATTCTCAGGGAGAGCCGGCTGCAAAACTATCAGCCGAGCTTTCACGCCCCCCTCTATCCATGGCTGCAGATCATCGGAATCATCGGATTCGGAATTCTGCTGGTTTGTGTGGGCAAGGAGACCCTTATTGCGAGTGCCGTCCTGGTTGTCATCGGTTTTTTTGTATATTGGTTTTATGGTAGGATCAGGACGAGCAGGGAGAGTGCCCTGCTCCACCTGATCGAGAGGATCACTGCGGAAGAGCTTACCACCCATTCTTTGGAAACGGAGCTGAAGGAAATCATCAGGGAAAGGGACGATATCGTCAAAGACCGATTCGACCGGATCATCGAGAGCTGCCAGGTCCTGGACCTGGATCAATCCATGCCTTTAAATGAATTTTTCAGGATGGTGGCAGAGGCCATTGCTGCTGAT
>JBLIRM010000233.1:0-5416 GCA_049472295.1 bacterium
GGGTTCGTAAGGAGGCCTTATTGAAGGCATGGGGTGTGGGTTTATCCTATCCCCTGCGACAGATCTCCGTCACAATTTTCCCTGGAGAACCGCCGAAATTAAAGAGTTCGGGAATGCCCTTCACAGACCACTCAGAATGGCAGCTCTTTGACGTGAGCGTCGACACTGGATATACGGCTGCATTGGCTTTCCCCGGTCTGAACATGAATATTACTTTTAACCATCAGTCTGGCTCAATGGCATGAAAACAAATAAGGGGGTTCAAGGGTTGTGTCACTAATAGAAATGGTTGAGGTACAGAAACAATATTTTCTGGGAGAAACAGTGGTTCATGCACTTAACGGCGTGAGCTTAAACATTGATAAAGGTGAATTCGTAGGAGTATGGGGACCATCCGGTTCAGGCAAGACGACGCTGTTGAATCTCATCGGCGCTATTGATAATCCATCCTCAGGGGAAGTCCATGTCAACGGTCATGATGTATTTCGTTTGACTGATGATCAGCGTACGGAGCTGAGAAACAATGCCATAGGCTTTATCTTCCAGAATTTCAATCTCATTCCTGTTCTTTCTGCCTTGGAAAATGTCATGCTTCCTCTCCAGTTAAAGGGAATGCCTTCAATGAAAGCCAGGCAGAAAGCATCGGAGCTTTTGGAAGAAGTTGGCCTGCCTGATGTTCTCCATCAGAGGCCGGACAAGATGTCTGGCGGTCAAAGACAGCGGGTGGCAGTTGCAAGGGCTTTGGTGACAGCCCCTTCTTTGGTTATTGCCGATGAACCAACAGCAAACCTCGACACGGATACCTCATACAGAATTATTGCCCTGATGCGGCATTTTAATGAGGAAAAAAACACAACCTTCATCTTCTCCACACATGATCAAAGGCTTCTTGGTGAAGTGAGGAGACTGGTTAAGCTTGTGGACGGAAGGATAAAAGAGGACGGAAAGGGCTAAATATGTTACAACTAGGAAAAATCGCCTTTCGCAATATACTTAAAAACAATCGCAGATCATCCGTTACTGTGTTAGCGATCACAATGGGATTTGCAGCGGTGAGCCTTTTTCGCGGGTATACGTACAACTCCTTTGAACGTCTTCGTGAATCAGCCATAAGAGGTGAAGGACTCGGCCATCTTACATTGTTTCGAAACGGATGGCGGCAAAAGGCAAAGGTGAAGCCTGAACTTCATATGTTTTCAAATGCTGAGGTCCAGAATATCATAGACTTGGTCAAAAAGGATGAAGATGTCATTCTTGCTACTCCCCAGATAAATATCGAGGGATTGGCTTCGAACGGACGGATCTCATCCATATTTCTTGCAAGGGGCGTGGTGCCTGGCGATGATAAAATTATCAAAGGCCCTTTTGCTTCCCGTCGACCCGTAAAGGGTGACATACTTAGTGATACCAGGCCGGCGGGAGTTGAGATGGCTGAGGGCCTCGCGAGCATTCTGGGCCTGGAACCAGGTAGTGATGGGGTTGTCATGGCCACCACCTATGAAGGCCAGATGAATGCCCTGGATTTTGAAGTACTTGGAGTCTATGACACGGGTACGGCAGCTACCAATGATAAATACATTCGTGTCCCCTTTATTTTCGCACAATCCCTTTATGAAACCGATAAAGCCGACCGAGTCGTGGTCCTCCTGAATAATTGGAGGAAAACAGAAGATGTACGCAAAAGACTCATGCAAAAACTGGCCCATGCGGGATTCGACTGCGAGATCATGACATGGAATGAATTGTCCCTATTCTATTCACAAGTCAAAGGCATGTTCGATATGATTTTTCTGTTTCTTTTTATTATTGTCTTTATCATTGTGGTGACGAGTATCGTTAATACAATGGGAATGGCCGTAATCGAAAGAACCAGAGAGATCGGTACGCTTAGAGCCCTGGGATTGAAAAGACGGGGTGTCAGCATTTTGTTTGGTTTGGAGGGGGCATTCTTGGGATTTTTGGGGAGCCTTGGGGGAGTAGTGGTTACGATAGTCGCATGGACGATTATCAAGATCATTAGGCCAACCTATATTCCGCCAGGAATCTCAACAGAGGTTCCTCTTGTGGTCACTTTATTACCGGGAACAATGGTCGGCTTATTGGTTTTTTTGATTTTTCTTTCCGTGATAGCTTCTGTTGGGCCGGCCCGACGCGCTGCACATAAGATGATTGTAGATGCCCTTGGGCATGTCTGAGTTTAAACATTGTTGGACTCGTAAAAAGTCCAAAAATATCATTGCGCTGAAACGAAGCCCCGAGCGAAGCGTGGGGGGAAGCGAAGCAGTCTTGCATGTCATATCTAATTGTATTTATTAGATTGCTTCGTCACTGCGCTTCTCGCAATGACTCAGTAGATGACTTTTTACGAGGTCATCAATATTGACTAATATTAAAGGGAAGTGAAAAGATGAAAGCATGGAAGGCATTATTCACTGCTGTGATGTTTGGATTTCTTGTTACTGCAAGGTCAGGTGCTGTGGAGCTTACACCTAAAGATATACTATCTCGTGCCGATGAAGCCAGAGGAGACGTGGGTGGGCTTGAATGGGAAATAAAAATCACATCCATAGAAGATGGTCGCACTTCGACAAGGAACCTAAAACTGAAAGCATCTGATGGCAAAAACCTGGCCGAGTTTATTGCTCCGGCTCGTGTGCGGGGTCGAAAGCTTCTGATGATTGACCGTAACATGTGGTTTATAAAGCCCGGATTGCGGAAGCCTATACCCATTTCACCCCGGCAAAAGTTGATGGGTGGCGCTGCTTATGGGGATATTGCATCAACCAGGTATGCGAAAGACTATGAAATCACATCTGTGTCAGAAGAGGAAGTCAATGGTGAGGCATGTTATATCTTTGATCTCTCTGCTACAAACAAAAAAGCCACTTACGATAGCATTAGATACTGGGTATCCAAAGAACGCCTTGTCGGGGTAAAATCCGATTTCTTCACTGTATCCGGGAAGATATTTAAGTCTGCGGCATTTCAGTATGAGAACAGCATCACAATCGATAAGCAGTCTCGATGCTTTATTTCAAAAATGGTCATAACGGATGGGGTTATTAAGGAGAATGTGACGACACTCTCCTATGATGAAATTTCCCTTAAGAGGGTTCCTGATTCGACATTCGATCTGAATCTATTGATAAAATAGGATTATTATTATACCCAAAATAAGGTGAAGGAATAAATGTTTTGAATGATCGGATCTGCATCGTCGGACTTTCTATTATATTATGTGTGTTCTATTTCCCTGTGAGAAGTGTGGCCGAGGAAATCCAGATAAATAAAAAATATGCCGAAAAGGACAATCAGCTTGACTGGTGCTCAAGACTGGTTGAAAAATGCCAGTATGACCTAAGAATTTTGGGCTCCTTTACCTGGCAAGATATTTCCGAATCCTCACAAAATCCCGACAATAATTTTTTGCGCTTGCCGAGCTATATTGGTAGACTGGAATTCCGACCGGACGTTGCCTTTAACCACAAAGATATTACATTCACCATGAAACCCAGACTCGAAGTTGAGAGACAAGTCTGGAAAGAAGGCAGCCGAGAAGATGACGAGGAATCTGATTATAACGCATTTATCAATGAATGGTTACTTCGTCTGTCTTTGGACGACAGATTTTTTATCTCCTATGGGAGGGAGAATCTTCAATGGGGGCCGGCCTACCTCTTTTCGCCTTCTAATCCTTTCTTCAGGGACAATGGGCGGAGCAATCCCAAGAAAGAAGTGCCGGGGATGGATTTTGTACGAGCTGTTTGGCTGCCGGCGGTTGATTGGACGATTTCCTTTATTGCCAATGTGGATGAAGGCCGACAGGATTTCGGACTTTACGGGTTCAAAAAGACCTATGCCCTAAAAATAGATTATTCGGGTCAGGACGGTTGTTCCGGGCTAATCTTGTCAGGCACGGAAAGAAGCGACCGAAGGCTTGGTGTATTTACTCGCCGGACTGTATCGGACGCTTTACTCCTGTATGGAGAAGGTGTGTTAATCGGAGGCTCTGATGCACTTTATCCCCGAGAGAGCATTAATCCCTTTGGACTGTCCATGGAGACCAAGGACAAAGAATACACTGATCTTGATCAGGTAGTGTTGCTGGGAGGGCAATACACCCTTGAAATGGGACCAACATTCTCAGTTGAATATATCTATAATGGATTAGGATATGGCGATGAACTGGCTGATGATTATTACCGGTTAAGAGATCTTGCTGCCAATGCCTACAGCACGGGAGGCCCACTTCGGGATCTGGGTGCAATGACGCTTGCCAAGACGGCTGATCCGAAATTGAGATTTCTGAGGCGTCATTATCTGATGCTTCAATACAACCAGAACGATATTCGTGATATCCTGAGTCTCACTTTGCGCTGGACCCAAAATCTGGAGGATGGTTCCGGTCAATTCGTTTCCATTTTCGAACTTTTTATAGGTGATCATACCCAGATATTTTCAGTAGGAAGTTTCAACATTGGCAGCAGCGATGAGGAATTCGGCTCCCCATTGGATCATCAACTGATGTTAGGAATAGAGTACGTATTTTAGACAGATATCCTAATAAAAATGCAAAAAAAATCACAACTGATTGATATTCGTAGATATAGTGTATTGCGAGGCATATTCAGGTATTTTATATTGATTTTGTTGATATTTTATGCTGCTGCAGCATATGCACAAAAAATGGATGAACCATTGGGCAAAAAGAAAGATGGCATTGTTTACATCCCCATTATTTACTACACACCGGAAACAAAAATTGCAGGTGGCGCATCCGTGATTTATTACTACCGAAATCCCAACAGTAGTATTAACAGCCGTCCATCTACCATTCAGCCGCTTTTGATTTACACCCATAATAAGCAAACGATCAGCCAAATCACATTTGACAACTATTGGAGAAATGGCAACTATCATTCCAGGCTGGAAACTACATACAAGGAATATCCCGATAAATTTTATGGCATTGGAAATGACACACCGGAATCCATTGAAGAGGATTATACTTCTCATATCACCCATCTTGAAATGAATTTTCAGAAAAGGCTGCAACATGCATTATACTTCGGGATTCAGTATGAGTATCAACACAATAAAATTGTCGAAGTTGCAGAAAATGGTCTTTTGGCAAAAGGAGATATATTTGGAAGTGAGGGTGGATTGGCCTCAGGTGCAGGATTCCTGATGAGTTTTGATACTCGGGATAATATTTTCTACCCATCATCAGGAGTTAATTATCAATTATCTGCAAATCGATTCAGCAATAGTCTGGGGAGTGATTTTACGTTTAGCAGGTACACACTGGATCTAAGAAATTATTTTTCCTTGTTTTCATCTCATGTTTTGGCTTTGCAGGGCTATATGAATATCTTACAAGGGCAAGTGCCTTTCCAGTTGATGTCTCAGGTGGGTG
>JBLIRM010000234.1:0-5402 GCA_049472295.1 bacterium
AGACGTTCCGAGATGAGATTCAATTCCTGACGGGTCAACCCCTGCCATTGATCCACATCCATGATCAGGTCCAAGAACATCTCTCCCAGAAAAATGAGGTCTTCCTCGTTGAGCACCAATTCCCTTTCTCTGGATCCCAGATCCAATAATGGAAGATCTGCAAAAATCTGATCCAACATCTTTTTGGAGGAGATTTGTTCCGTGTTCGTTTCCGAGGGGCAAAAACTCTCCTTACACACAGGGCAAGTAGCCCTTTTTCGTATCGTCTTTGTAAAATACCAGATCCTGGTCCGGCAGTTGGGACATCTATAAAGAATCATGCGCTTGTCCTCTGTTCATAAACCTCTTTGATGATCTGTCTTTGCTCGGGTGTCAGGTCTTGAGGAATTGTAATATTTATCTCCACATAATGATCTCCCTTTTTGCCATCGCTCCCTTTGATACCCTGCCCTTTCAATTTCAGCTTTATGCCCGGCTGCACCCCTTTGGGAATCTTTAGTTTTGCTGGACCATGGATGGTCTTTACCTTTTTGTATCCACCCAGAATGGCCTGAAATGCATCGATGCTTTCCCGGGTATATATATCCTTTCCCATTCTGGAGAATTGGGGATGCGGCAGGATATGCACCAATAAAAACAGATCTCCCCTCTTTTTACCCCCCGGTCCATCAGCACCCTGGCCCGGCAGTCTGATCTTCGCCCCCTCTTCAATACCCGCAGGGACCCTGATGTTCAAACGATCGGTCTTTCTCTCCGTCCCGCTGCCATTACAATGTGAACAAAGGGTTTGCGGCACCTTTCCCCTCCCCTTGCATACAGGGCAGATCCGGTTCATATTGAACTGCCCTGCAGAATCCTGGATAAAACCCTGCCCCTGGCATTGTGGACAATCGTTCAAAGGGGTTCCGGGTCGAGCGCCGGTGCCTTTACATTGGGGACATGTCCTTTCCCGAGGAATATTTATGGCCATTTTTCCACCGTGAATGGCCATGTCAAAGGGAATTTGAATCTCAAATATCAGGTCCTGCCCGAGATCCGTATTCTGACCTGGATATCTCCGGGTATAACCCTTTTGATTAAACAGGTTGTTAAAAAAGGATCCGAGATCCTCATAGGATTGACCTTGATATGCACTTGGATCGAAATGATTCTCCTGTTGCCTGAATCCGCTTCTTGCAAAGGCCTCCTCCGCCTTTTTCATCCGGTCATATTCGGAACGTTTTTGATCGTCCTTAAGTATCTCATACGCCTCATTGATAAGTTTGAATTTCTCCTCGGCAACCTTATCCCCTCTTGTTCTGTCAGGATGATATTTTTTGGCCAAAGAGCGATAGGCCCTTTTGATCTCCGCTGTATTTGCGCTCTCCGGCACACCTAAAACCTGGTAATAATCCCTTTGATTCATATAGACCTTTTCGTTTACAACTGAAGCATCATTTAAAGTAAAATATGCACATTGGGCCTGTCAGTTCAATCTTTCTAAATTCTAATCCATACAACTGTCTGTCAATTATAGTATTTTCAAAGATAGAAAACAATCTGAAAGGACGAAATCCGGCTGTTCTTTCGAACATTTCATTCTGATTTCATTGATGTTAACAAAATAATGATAAGGTCTTTGAGAAAGTTCTTTAAGTATAGGATATGATCCTGGTTAGATCCAGATCGTTACAATACTCTGCTGCCACTTCCTGGTTAATGATTCCGTCTCTATACAGTTTCAAAACTGAATCCCGCATGGTATGCATCTTATAACGGCCTCCGGTCTGAATGGATGATATCAACTGCATTGTATTGCCCTCGCGTATGATGCTTTTGACGGCCTCGGAGATAATCAGGGCTTCCGTGGCCACTACCCTATCACTTCCGTCATTTCTTGGCAGCAAGGCCTGAGAGATGATCCCCTGAAGACAATTGCTTAATTCAATGGAGACCTGTTTTCTGTGCTGTGCAGTAAACATGCTCGTAATTCTATCGATAACCTGTATGGAATTCGGGGCATGCATGGATGTGAGGACCAGATGCCCTGTTTCTGCCGCAGTGATGGCAGTCTGGACAGATTCCGCATCCTGAAGCTCTCCGATAAGAATCACATCCGGATCCTGTCGAAGTGCCTCTTTGAGGGCAGTAGAGAATGAGGCCGTGTCTGTACCGATTTCACGCTGTTTTATGATGCTTTTTTTGTTTTGATGCACATATTCGATGGGATCCTCAAGACAGATGACCACCGATTCCCTTTCACTATTGATCAAATCCACCATGGCAGCCAATGTCGTTGTTTTGCCCGCACCTGTGGGTCCTGAGATAATGACAATCCCTTTGCGTTTCAGAGCAAGGTCAGCCACCACATTCGGCAGACCAAGTTCTTCAATGGTTCTGATCCTTGGCATAATGGTCCTGAAGGTGGCCTCCACATTCCCCCTCTGCATATGTACATTGACCCTGAATCTCTTCTCAGGATCAGGAGAAAAGGCGAAATCCAGTTCCTTGTGCTTTTCAAAGCGCTTGATCTGTTCTTCATTCAGAATACTGTAAATCATGGCCTTCAGATCATCCTTAAATAGAGCCTCCATATCCAATGGGATCAGGTGCCCGCAAACCCTCAGGATTGGAGGACGGCCATAGGTCAGATGGAGATCCGAGGCCCTTTCGCTATGGGCCAGATTAAGCAGATGGATGATATCTACCATTTCGATCAGTCTCTTAATTCTCTGACGATCCGCCCCATCGATCTGCTCAAATTTAAGGCCGATATCATAGGTATGTCCGAAATGGATCTCTTCGAGACGTGCAACCTTTCCAAGGATGCCTACTATGTGTTCAATCCCTGGCATATTGAGGAAGACCTTTAACCGCTGCCCCAAAGGGATCATCTCAGGGGCTTCGAAAAGGATGCCGTTGATACTGATGTCTTTGGTTACAGACTCTTTGAATGCTTCGTCTATTTTACCTTCATGAACCTTATGATAACGCAATGGTATCCTCGACTTAACACGGATTGCCTCCCGGACGTCCCTGAATTTTGGCTTTGACAGACTCATCTTTCTTGATACCACCCTTCAAAAAAATAAACAGAGCAATGATTGATCTTTTGGGTAAGGTTCAGTCATCGCGACAAATAAACCACTCCATATTTAATTATCGGAATTTATTGTTTGAAAAACCGGCAGAAAGGGATCTGGATGCCCTGATGATCAAATTGAAACAAGCATGACATGCAAAAAGATCTGCTTCATAGAAAGTGACCAAACCATATCACAAGAAAAGATGGTCAAAGCAAAGAGATCAAGTGTTTCAAGACCTGACCCCAATTTTTGAAAAACTAAAATGTTATATATTTCTTTTAATAAAATAGGCTTTCCTGTAACAGTGATTTTCTAAGCCTTAGTTTCTTTGCAGCCATCTTTCAAAGAAAGGATCGCTTATTTTATATCCTTCCTTGTCTTTCTGGACCAGGCCATTTCTGATCAAAGCCTTTAGAGATGCCTGAACACTGGAAGCGGAACCGAGATTGTATTTTATGATTGTATCCTGCGAAAACATCTCTTTCGTCTTGGCCAATGCACGCAAAACAGCTCGTTGATGTAGGCTGGATGAATCATACCAACTGAAATAAAGCTCTCCCTGATGGTAGATCACAAGGTCGATGGCTTGAACCAGTAAGGATTCGGACACATCTTTTGTTGCCAACTGCCAAAGATGACAAGCTGCCATTTGGATATGATAGGGGATATTATGGGAAATCTTTACAATATCCTCTGAAATATGCTTGGGCACACTCTTGGATGTAGCTTCGAAACGTCTGCATATAAAATCTGCCATGGCTTCCGGATTGACCGGGGGCAATGGATATAATTTGGCCATTTTGTAAAAGGGTCGACCGGGATCTTTAAACATCTTGGTCGCCACATGGACCTTGCTTGCTATAAATATATAATTCACCCGATCATGTTTCGAAACAAACGGCTTTATCATGTCCTCAAATCCACCGCCATGCAGTCCTTCCACCTCCTGGAATTCATCCAGGACAACCACAACCTTTCGATCATATTCAATGGCCATCTGTTGGGGAAGATCAAGGATTTCTTGCAAGGCGTTATGGATATTCTCCGAGGTTTTCGAGAAATCAAATCTGATCTTCCACTTTCCCTCACCCCCAATTTCAAAGCTCGGGACGATACGTTTAAAAAATTTGGCGATTTTTTCCAGCTTCTCTTTTAATTCGAACATGGTTTCGCTGATGGCCATGGCATAAACCTCAAGAAACTGAGCACAGGATGTCGCCCTCTGGAGATCCACATAGATCGGTATAATCTCCTTCCGTTCATTCATCTTTTCCAATGCAGCCTTAACCAACGAGGTTTTGCCCAAACGTCGATAGGCATAAATGAAGATATTCTCTCCTCCATGAATTAAATTGATTATATCCTCTATTTCATTCTCTCGATCTGCAAAGTATTCATTCGTGACTGCCTCGCCAAAACGAAAAGGATTTTTTTTGTGCATCTTTTTTCTCCCCAAAAATATGAAATATATTGGCCTATGGGCCTTTTGGGTCCATATAGGAATTTATACTCTTATTATAATATATATTATATTTTCTTTCAAATAATTTTTAATGTGTTTTTTTCTACCTTTTTTTTATATCGTCTAAATCTATTTTTATCTATGCAATAAGATAAGCTTATGCTCCTTTATAAAAAATCAAAATTTATATTATTATAGGTATACAGGAATATTAACCATTTGTAAAGAATGGTCCGCCATATTCATTTAAGATGGCTTTATAAAAAAGATGGAAATAAAACAATTCTATATTTAAACAATACAAATCCGCTTTGTGTTGACCCTTTACGAAACTGTCAAAATTCAAAACAGGGCTTCAGGAACCAAGCCAATCCCCTTTAAAACGTTCTTGATAGTTTAACTCAGGATAATTATATTCAAAGTCCTGCTTTAAAAATGAGTATCTGTAAATCTTACAATATTCCATAATCAGTTGATATGCATCATTGATTTCTTTCATTTCCCTCTGACCATCCATCGTGTGACGCTGATTCCGGTCAGGATGATATCTTTTTGCCAGACGATGATAGACCCTCTTGATCTCAGCCATGGTTGCCCTTTCATCAAGTCCAAGCCTTTTTCTGGCTTCATCCAAGTCCTCGAAACGGATTATCCTTTTTTTCATAGATTCATATCTCCTCAGTATGCTTAGGTTTTATAAATACTCGATCATTAAATTTGACAAAAGTATATCAGCATATTATAATCTTTTTATATATTAATTTTTCTTAATATTTTAATTATTTTATTATATAATATACCTCCTACGAATGCGCAGTAAAGTTGCCCTTTAACATCATCAATCAAGAACAGGGTTTAGACCTGTGCAAGGTTCC
>JBLIRM010000235.1:0-5370 GCA_049472295.1 bacterium
AGTCCAGAAGGCTATGGAAGGTCCGAATATCCTGGCCACATTTCTCCTTAAATCAGGACATGAAGAGAAAGAAAAAGTTGATTTAGAAGACATTCATCCTATGGGAACTGCTGTTGGAATTCTAAAAATGCTCAGGATGCCGGATCAGACCCTTCGGGTCATGGTACAAGGGCTGAAACGGATCAAGATCAAACGTATTATCAATCGCGATGGCTACTATTCTGCCGAAGTGAAGGTGGTGGAGGAGGGATTCAGCCCTACGGACCGCTTGGAGGCACTCAGAAGGGCCATTAACGAAAAGTTTAAAAGGGTGGTTTCGCTGGCATCCTACCTTCCTGACGAGATAGCAATGGCTGTGGATAATATTTCGGATCCCTTTGCACTGGTGTATATGATCACATCCGTCACGAACATGAAAACAGTGCAGAAGCAAAAGATCCTTGCTATTGACGATTTCGAGAAGAAGATGGAGGCCCTTTTAGCCATTCTCAATAAAGAAGAAAAGATCCTGGAGATCGGTGGCAAGATAGAATCCGAGGTGGCTGGTGAGCTTTCTAAGACTCAAAGGGAGTATTTCCTGAGAGAGCAACTCAAGGCGATTAAAAAGGAGCTGGGTGAGGCCGGTTCTCAGGAAGCGGAGGTCCTGGATCTGGTGGAACGGATTGCCAAAAAGGACCTGCCGGATGAGGTAAGAGAGGTTGCAAAAAAGGAATTAAAAAGAATGGAGGGCATGCCCAGCGCCGCACCTGAATATTATGTGATCCGTTCCTATCTGGAGTGGATTCTGGATCTTCCCTGGATGGAATCCACACTGGATGACCTGGATTTGAAAAAGGCGCGTACTATTTTGGATAAAGACCATTATGGATTGGATGAAGTGAAGGAAAGGATTATTGAATATCTTGCGGTAAGAAAGTTGAAACAGGATACCAAGGGGCAGATCCTTTGCTTTATCGGTCCCCCCGGGGTGGGCAAAACATCTCTCGGTCAGTCCATTGCCCGTGCCCTGGGGAGAAAATTCATCCGTATCTCGCTCGGCGGGGTTCATGATGAAGCGGCTATAAGGGGCCATAGGCGCACTTATGTGGGCGCCCTTCCGGGCAGGATCGTTCAGGGTATCAAGAGGGCAGGGACCAAAAACCCCATTTTTATGCTGGATGAGATCGATAAGGTGGGTGCTGATTTCCGGGGGGATCCCTCATCCGCGCTTCTCGAGGTTTTGGACCCTGAGCAGAATATTGCATTTATTGATCACTACCTGGATCTTCCCTTTGATTTATCCCAGGTCATATTTATCGCCACAGGCAATATTATACAACCTATCCAGCCGGCACTCAAAGACAGGATGGAGGTGATGCATCTACCTGGGTATATCAATGAAGAGAAGGTAGCCATCGCCAAGAGGTATCTCATACCCAAACAGCTCGAAGCCCATGGCCTAAAGCCAGGTCAGCTCGTATTTGACGATCGTAGTATTCAGACACTCATTTCACATTATACACAGGAGGCCGGGGTGAGAAATCTCGAGCGTCAGATCGCGAGAATTTGCAGAAAGGTGGCTTACAAAGTGGCCACGGATGAGAAGGAACGGGCGCGAGTGACCTCAAAAAATCTGTCCAGGTTCTTGGGGCCGCAAAAGGTCTTCCATGAAACCGCCAGAAGAACCGCAATTCCCGGAGTGGCCACCGGTCTGGCATGGACTGAGAGCGGGGGGGAAATCCTTTTTATAGAGGTGATAAAGATGCCCGGGAAAAAAGGGCTGAATATCACAGGACAACTCGGTGACGTGATGCAGGAATCGGTCAAAGCGGCTTTGTCCTATGTGAGATCCGTTGCTGGAAAATACAATATAGATAAGGGATTTTTCGAGGATTTGGATCTCCATATCCATATCCCGGCAGGCGCTATTCCTAAGGATGGCCCTTCCGCAGGCGTTGCCATTGCAACAGCCATTACATCTGCATTGACTGAACGACCCGTTAGAAAAGAGATTGCCATGACCGGTGAAGTCACATTATCCGGATTGGTCTTGCCTGTCGGGGGGATCAGGGAAAAGGTCCTGGCTGCTAAAAGGGAGGGGATCAAAAAGGTCATCCTTCCTGCAAGGAATCGTTTGGATGTGAAGGAGATACCCAAGGAGTTATTGAAGGGGCTGAAATTTTCCTATATTGAGAAGACCGAAGAGGGGATTGATTTGGCCCTGACTTGAGATTTTTCCAATAAAATAAAAGGCCTGAACTCTATTTAGAGTCCAGGCCTTTTATTTTATTAACCAAGAATGATTCGTGACTTTAGATTATCCACATTTTAGGATATTACCACCAACCACCATAGAGGCCGCCATACAGGCCTAGGCCTCCATAAAGACCATAGAGCCCACCATAAAGGCCGCCGCCATAGAGACCTCCATATAGCCCTCCGTAAAGGCCTCCGTAAAGGCCGCCATATAGGCCTCCGTAAAGCCCTCCGTAAAGGCCTCCGTAAAGGCCGCCATATAGCCCTCCGTAAAGCCCTCCGTATAGGCCTCCGTAAAGCCCTCCGTATAGGCCTCCGTAAAGACCGCCATATAGGCCGCCATATAGGCCTCCGTAAAGGCCGTAACCATAGAGGCCATAATAGGCATTGGCTTGGTTAATAAGACAGAAACAGATGATGATGATAAGAAGTACAATAAGGGCTGCAAGGATTCCGCTCTTTCCCATTCCCACTAACCTCCTTAAAACCTTTTTACCTAAAATTTAAAGACATAAATATGAGAAAAAACGATAACCATAGAATATGATTGCCCTATCTTTCACCTCCTTTCACAAGATTCATTACCTTCATTCGCCTGTTCCCATTAAGTTTGTAATTCCTATATTTGGGGATGATGAAAGTAATCTTTTTTAAATAAAATATAGGAATGTTCAGGTAACAATACATACCTAAATATGACAAAAAATATTGCAATAAATATTCCAAAATCGAGTGTGATATATAAATATTCTGAATTTATTATTTAAATAGGGAAAATATATCGGTCGGTTTTAACTTTAAATGGATATGATAAAAATCGGTAAACTAAATTGTGAATTAAAATTCATAAATTCTGATTCATATTACATATAATGATATAATGATATATGATACGCAGTCTATATTAAATATAGGATTCATCCTGGAAATAATGCCGGCTGCAATCTGGTTTTTGCGATTTGGAAAAGTTTTTTGGGTAGGCGGGAGTCCGTAGGATAGGTGGCGCATGCAAGGCTTAATGTTTTTTGAAACGCTGTGAGATCAATCCTTTCTTCAGAACCTTTTTGTTGGTTGCCAATCATAGAAGGTTTCGAGATCCCTTTTTTTAGCCTTTCAGTAAAGGCAAATGCACCCTGCTCATCTGTTTCAGGCATAATCACAGCAAAGCCATCACCATGACGTCCTAAAATATCCACGGAACGGATATGCAGTGATAAAATCCTTGCCATATTCGAGAATATGTTTTGTTCGACATTAAAGCGGTTATGATTGAATTGGAATTGTATCAGTATGAGGGACATCCAGTGTTCATGTCGTTGTGCCCTCTTTACCTCGGATTCGAGTCTTTTATTTATTGAAGACTGATTCAAAGTGCCGCTTACAGGATCATGAACGATGCTTGTTTTCATTTGCTCGTAGCGTTCCTTTAAAAATGCATAGTCTCCTTTAATGGCAGATAATTCCTTTTTCAATTTCTCATTTTCCTTTGATAAAGAGATCCTTTCAATCCCCTTTTTTATGGATTCCAGGAGCATGACAGGTAAGATCGGTTTGATAAGGCATACTTCAGCGCCGTTATTCATTGCATTCTTAATGAATGATGCTGTTGGATCACCAATAATCAGAATGATACATGAGAGAGGATTGGCGGTTTTACACTTTAAGGTCAGATCCATGACGGATGGCTGGTTTTTTTTCAGATCAATAATGATTCCTTCAAAATCCCGGTCAGCCAGAATGGCAAGGGCCTCTGATTCAGCAGAGACCCTTTTGACCTCAAATCCATGGATCTGAAGAAAGTCCTGATATACCCTTTGATCACCAGGATTATCATCTATGATTAAGATATGTGGGGGGATCACTTTATCTTTTTCTTCATCTCACGCATTTTTTCCCAGCTGTCATATAGAAGTGGATAAAGTTGATATGCATTTTTGTATTCCTGATATGCCTTCTGAAAATTTCCGGCCTTTTCTGCTGCTTTTCCAGTTTTGTACATAGTGATGGCATTTTGCGTATTTTCGTTGGCCTGTCTAAGCTTATTCTTGATTTCACTGTCTCCGGGATGGCTGTCTAAATAGATTTTGAAATATTTGATCGCACGGTCCCATCTTTTCTCTTTAAAATATTTTTCTCCATTTTCAAGATTCGTGTCTTTGGGTTTAGGTTTTGAGACCACTTGGGGTTTTACAGGCTTAGGTGCCGGTTTTGGGGGAGGTGGTGGGGTTGGGGGCTTTTTTACACTTGGTGGAGGCACAGGCGTGACAATAGGTTTTGCCGGAGGTATTGGCGGAGGAGGTGGGGTTGGTGCAGGTGGAGGTGTCGTTGGTCTTGGAGGAACCTTCGGACGGGCAGGGGGTATTGGAGCTTGTGGCGGTTCCGGAGGCGGTGTGGGTTTCGAAGGGGGCGGTGGCAATGGCTGAGCCGGTTTTTCTTGCTCCTCTTCCTTTTGTGCCAGAAAGATAACCTTCTTTATTTTCATCTCGTCCTCTTGAGGTCCTTCCTGCCTGAATATAAGAATACTATTTTTACCAAGTGTTCTGATGGCCTCCTCAAGTGATAAGTCTTTGAACTCCAGATCTTCTATCGTGCCTGTGATTTCGTCCAGCCCCACAACCTCGATACCTGTTTTTTGAGCAATTTCTTTTATGACTTCTTTGATTTCAGCACCTTTTAAATTGACAGAGACCTTCCCGGATCTATATTCAATGGTCATAGTCTTTGAAGGTATGGCTGCTTCCAGAATAGAGAGAGAACCCGACATACATAAAAGAAGAGGGGAGATAAATAAAACAAAAAATGCCATAGATCTCATATCTCTCAAAAATGCAAACATTCCATTTCTTTTTTTCATATGCTCACCCCTCTAATTTTGATCCTATAAGGGAAAGGGTCATTTAATATTAATGTGATTCGCCTTGCCTTTGCCCAGGCAGGATTGTCTTATATATAGAACATTTATTTCTTTAAAAAATCTGTTTGAATAAAAGGTTTAAAGGATATTTTAGGTTACGAGAATAACATATAGGCCAATCTTTGTCAATTCGATAATACCCATCTAAGAGCAAGCCAAACCTGACATTTTGGACCATTTCTAAGACTTTTTATAAAAAAAATTCAACGTTGCGTTATGGG
>JBLIRM010000236.1:0-5364 GCA_049472295.1 bacterium
AAGGGATCACAGCCGGTGTATCCTGTGCGGGCGCTGTGTCAGAATCTGTGATGAAGTGCAGGGGGTTCGGGCCATCGACTTCCAGGACAGGGGATTCCAGAGCAGGATCGGTACGGCGTTCAACCGGCCGCTGAATTGCGAGTTCTGCGGTCAATGTATTACCTCCTGCCCAACGGGAGCACTCGTTCCCAAGATGTCGAGATTCAAGGGCAGACAGGTGCAAACGGAGAAGGTCCAAACCACCTGCCCCTATTGTGGCTGCGGATGCCAGTTGACATTGCATATCAGGGATGGCCGGATCGTGGGGATCACATCCCCTGAGGATGGGGTCAATAGCGGCTATCTCTGCTCAAAGGGCCGTTTTGGATATGATTTCGTCCATTCGGAGAAACGGCTCCTGAGCCCTATGGCCAAGTCCTATAAAGGTTTCAAGCCTGTGAACTGGCCCAAGGCAATTGAAATGGTCAGCAGCAGGCTGAAGGAGATCAAAGAGAAGTACGGCCCGGATGCCATTGCAGGGCTGAGTTCCGCCAAATGCACCAACGAGGAGAATTATCTCTTTCAGAAATTCATGCGCGCGGTGATCGGTACGAATAATGTCGACCACTGCGCACGTCTCTGACACGCCCCAACGGTGGCCGGTCTGGTCGCCACACTGGGAAGCGGTGCCATGACGAATGCTATCGGAGATATTCCGGAAGCAAACTCCATCCTGATCATCGGTTCCAATACAACGGAGGCGCATCCCATTGTGGCCTTAAAGATCAAGGAGGCGGTCCGTAAAAAAGGGGCATCCCTGATTGTGGCAGACCCCAGGTCCATCGAGATTGCAAGGTTTGCCAGGATCCATATCAAACAAAAACCAGGTACGGATGTGGCCCTGTTAAACGGCCTGATGCATGTCATCCTGAAAGAGGGGATCGAGGACCGGGATTTCATAGAGAAACGGACCGATGGTTTTCCCGAATTAAAGAAGATGGTGGCTCAGTTCACCCCGGAAAGGGTGGAAGGGATTACAGGCGTGCCCGCGGATCAGATCATAGAGGCCGCCCGGATGTTTGCAAAAGGGGAGAGGGGCGCCATCTTTTATGCCATGGGGATCACCCAGCACATCAGCGGCACGGATAATGTCAAGGCCGTTGCGGACCTTGCCCTTTTAACAGGGAATCTCGGGAAACCGGGGACAGGGGTGAATCCGCTGCGGGGACAGAACAATGTCCAGGGCGCATGTGACATGGGATGTCTTCCCAATGTATTTCCGGGGTATCAATCCGTTGAAGATCAGGAATTGAGGAGAAAATTCGAAACCGCATGGCGAACCACCCTTCCCCCTAAAAAAGGGCTGACTGTACTGGAAATGATCGAGGGGATCGAAAAGGGCAAGATCAAGGCCATGGTGGTCATGGGGGAAAATCCCCTGCTTTCCGATCCGGATGTCTCCCATGTGAGAGAAGCGCTCAAGAAGCTGGACCTCCTAGTGGTACAGGATATCTTTATTACGGAAACAGGTGAATTGGCGGATGTGCTTTTGCCAGGGGCCTCCTTTGCCGAGAAGGACGGTACATTCACCAATACGGAACGGCGTGTCCAGAGGGTGAGAAAGGCGTTTTCCCCTCCCGGCGACAGCCATCCTGACTGGCAGATCATCCAGGAATTATCCACAGCCATGGGATACGATATGAGTTATGCCCATCCCGGCCGGATCATGGATGAGATTGCCTCTTTGACCCCGATCTATGGCGGTGTGGATTATGAGAGGATAGAAAAAAACGGGCTGCAATGGCCCTGCCTGGACTTCCAGCATCCCGGGACCCCCATCCTTCATTCGGAGCGGTTCCCCAGGGGTAAGGCCCAGTTTATCCCGGTTGAATTTGTCCCGCCTGCGGAGGCCGTGGACAAGGATTATCCATATATATTGACCACCGGCCGTATGCTCTTTCACTTCCATACAGGCACCATGACCCGTCAGTCAGAAGGGCTGAACGAGGTCTGCCCGGAGGCCTATGTGGAGATCAATCTTAAAGATGCCAGGGCCTTATCCCTGAATAACAACGATTATGTCCGGGTGTCCTCGAGAAGGGGCACCGTGGAATTGCAGGCCAGGGTAACGGAAAGGATATCCGAGGGGATCGTTTTTATCCCCTTTCATTTCAAGGAGGCAGCAGCCAATGTTTTGACTGTGAGCCAATATGATCCGGTTGCCAAAATACCTGAATATAAAGTCTGTGCAGTAAGAATCGAGCCCATCGAGATGGGAGGAAAAAGATGATCGATGTCAATATCATAAAGAATCTACCCCTTTTCTATGACCTGGATGCAGATGAGCTGAACGAGGTATCCAAGGTGTGTGAACTAAAGCTTTATAATCCCGGTGAGATCATTATGCGGGAGGGTGAACCCGGCGGCACACTATATGCCATCAGGAAGGGGGATGTCAAGATCACCAGAAAGGTCCAGGGGCAGGAGGATATGGTTCTGACCATTTTGAGAGAGAACGATTTTTTTGGTGAACTCTCCCTGCTGGATGGACGTGCCAGATCAGCCACTGCCTCTGCAATCACCGGGACCGAGCTGGTCCTCATCAACAAGGAGGAATTCGACGCATTTGTAAAAGGGAACCCGGCCTGCGGATACAAGTTCATGAAACGGATTGCCCTGATGGTGGGCTCGCTCCTTCGCGATATGAATGAAAAGTTCGTGGGGATGCTGGAATATATGTGGAGGTAAAAGGGCTGCCTTTTCCCTCCAGGTCATCTGGAAGGGTTAAATGTTATTTTCTCGAGCCAAGGTATTCTAAATATTCCATCTAAGGTGGATGACCTCCCTCCACTCATCCTGTCCCCCTTCAATGGCCTCTTCAATAGCTTAAGGTCTGCTTATTGTGCCAATGATTCTGATATAACCGATATTGGTTTGATATGCGGGATCCACATTAAGTATAAGCTGTTTTGTCAGGATAGAGCCATAGATCTTTGTCTCGTTCTCAAGGCCGTGCGATTTGTTCCTGCTCATGTGCACCTCCATATTGGGGGCAAAGATACGTCCGTAGATCTGGGCTCCCGGGCCGAGTCTTACCCCGTGTATATTTTTATCATAGGAAAATCCGGGCCAATATTCTGCCACAATAATAAGGCTCCCAGGTTTCGGGTTTTCCGGAGTCCCTCCCATTAATCTTGACCCTTCTTCCAATTCCAATTGAGTGGTGAATATTTTCACATTTCCGCTTGTTGAGAGTGTGACCCACTTCTCGACTTTCAATTTTTGAAGAAAATAGGTTCTTCCTTCTATACTTCTACTTCCTTCAAGCTGAAAGTCCTTGTGCACAATCATTTCCGTTTGAAGAATGCTGGGTCCGGTGTAACTGGTTGTATATTTTTCTTGCTGCCGTGTTTCCACATAGTCGAATTTCGAATTTGGCCAGTAATATGGATTGGAGGGATGTACTTTGCTGAAAATATTTGTATCCAACTTTTGTATGGTGGTCAAGTTGTAATTATTATAAATAATATTGATATCATTAAATAGCCCCCTGTTGTCATTAAAGGGATCAGGATAATTGTTTTTATTAAGGTTTCTGGCATTGATGATTTTCGCTTTGGTATCAAGGGTGCTGATAGAATCCATTGCTTCGCAACTTAAAGGGGCACACTCATAAAAGTCACATTGTGAACATTGGCATGCAAAAGATAAAACGGAAGGTCCTTCAGAAGGGTTTGTTATGAAAAGTAATTCGTCTATAGAGGGAGGGGCATCAATACTAACAACAGGGGCATAATCCAGTGCGCTTAAAACCATCTGAAAATCTTCATCAAAAAAAACAGTTACTAAATAAAGAGTAGGCACTAAATAAAGAGTCATATCAATTATATCATCCGGAATAATAGATATAGATCTACTTTCTGATATATAGCCGTCGGTATCAATAATGATTTCGTGCCATCCCTCTAGAATATCATGAATTATAAATCGACCCTGGTTGTCAGTGCTTGCTTGAAAGCCGATATCCTTAATCGTTATACTCACATTTTCGAGCGGTTCATAGGTTAGATCATCCAATATAATCCCTTCAATACTCCCTGTTCGGGGAAGGTTCTCTTTATATTGACTTTCATCCTCGTATATCAGGAATACCGGGGGTAGATTTTTCCCATATTGATATTCATTCTTGGATATCAAGAATCCTATGGGACTGTAATAATTCATTAACCAATAAGGCATTGTTTTTTCATTGATTTTTGGTGATTGACTCGACAGGAAATAAGGATATGAATAGCTGTTTGGATAAAAAGGAGAATATGGCCAATATTTATTCTTGCCGAAATTATTTTCAAGAAATAGATTTTTCAGGTATGGAGAGCTACTCAATCCAAAAAAAGAATAGCCAAAGTCTTCATACCACGGCAGGTTAATAGAATAGTCATAATATTTCAAATCCAAAACATTTTGAGGCAAGATATCCTCCATGCCTATGAAGCATGTCAATAATTCAACAATAATAAAGATTTGAAGTATTTTTTTTATTTTCATGGTGTTGACCCATTTTTGAAAACTGATATTTCAAAGATGTATCGGAGCACTTTTTGTCAATGATTGTATCTGTAAGGACAATAGTATGTTTAGTGCCTTAAGCAGCCGATACTTAACGATTCATTGGCAGGGATCGATTGAAAGAATTTGAATTTCTAAAATCTAATATAACCTTTAGAGTATATTTTTGTCAATGTGATTATATGACGCCCTTTATCATATAATTGACAAAAGGATTTCTATATACACATAAAAATTTTACCGCAACGATATTAAATGATGTCATTATAATAGATGATTGCCATTTTTTTTGATAAAGATTAAAATATAAAAAATTTTTTTAAAGGGACTCTGATGAAACAGATTCTGGTTGCTACACACAATCAAGAGGCGTGCAGTGTCATCAAGGGATGTTTTCGGCCCGCATATCAGGTTGATGAGACATCTGACAGGACGGCCTGTTATGAGATGGCTCAGAAGAAAAGATATGAATTCATCTTTATCGATATCCTATTCCTTCAGGAAACAGTCAATGGAAAGGATTATCCTGATTACGGGAGAGGCCTGCAGCCTTTATGGAACGCCTTTCCTGCGGTTGAAATCATTGTTTTGTCCTCCCAGGATTTGATAAGGGAGGTGGTCAATGCAGTGAAGGCGGGCGCAAGCAATTATCTTACCTATCCCATCAATCCGGCCGAGGTTAAATATATTATTGAGAGTATCTATGAATCCTTAAGGATGCAATCAGAGCTGGATTATCTTCGTGATGCCTTTTGGCACTCTGATTCCCTTGAAATGGTTCGCACAAAAAGTCCGGTGATGAAAAGGGTCTTTGAT
>JBLIRM010000237.1:0-5341 GCA_049472295.1 bacterium
CCGTTTGGCTGAGGGCAGCAGTAAGGGGCAAAAAAAACCATGATCCTGATGATAGATAATTACGATTCCTTTACATACAACCTGGTGCAGTACCTGGGAGAACTGGGGCAGGAGGTGCGGGTCTTCCGGAACGACCAGATCACCATTGCAGAGATCGAAAGATTGAGACCGCGCAGGATCATCATCTCCCCCGGGCCGTGCACACCGCTGGAGGCAGGGATATCCAACGAGGTGATCAAGGCCTTTGGCGCGAAGGTGCCCCTTTTGGGGGTATGCCTGGGTCACCAGTGTATCGCCCATACCTTTGGGGCGGAGGTGGTGAGGGCAAAGCGATTGATGCACGGTAAGACATCGATGGTTCACCATGATGGAAAGGGGGTGTACCAGAACCTGCCCAATCCCTTCGAGGCGACCCGCTATCATTCCCTGATCGTTGAACCCCGATCGGTCCCGGACTGCCTGGAGGTAACCGCCTATACAGACAAGAAAGAGATCATGGGGATCCGCCACCGTGAGCTACCCATTGAAGGTGTCCAGTTCCATCCTGAGTCTATTCTTACCCAGTGCGGCATGGCGCTCCTTAAGAATTTTATCTAAAAGGCACGATCAGAAAATTTTCATATTAATGGCCATGATCTGTCGATCACAACGAGGGATGAAAGTTTTTTGTAACCGTTCACCGTATTTCGCTATTGTCATTGCGAGGAGCCGAAGGTGACGTGGCAATCTCTCTTTCAAAACCTTTAGATTGCTTCGCTTCCCCCCACGCTTCGATCGGGGCTTTGGCTCACCGCAAAGCCCCGCAATTGCAAATAGCATGAACGGTTACAAATTTCCATAATAAAATTATTTTTATACGCTCACAAAAGGAGAAAATAAATGATCAAGGAAGCCATTGCCAGAGTCATAGAAAAAAGTGATTTATCCCAGAAAGAGGCCGCCCTGACCATGGAAGAGATTATGAGCGGCAATGCCACGGATGCCCAGATCGCTTCATTCATCACTGCTCTTAGAATGAAGGGGGAGACCGTGGATGAGATTACCGGATTTACCGGGATCATGAGGCAGAAGGCCACACATCTGAATGCCAATGGGCCGGTGATCGACACCTGCGGCACGGGTGGGGATGGGGCTCACACCTTCAATATCTCCACTGTCTCAGCCTTTATCGCCGCAGGTGCGGGCGCAAAGGTAGCAAAGCACGGCAACCGCTCCGTGTCCAGCAAATGCGGAAGCGCCGACTGCCTGCAGGCCCTGGGGATCGATATCATGGCCCCGGTGGATGTCGTGGAAAAATGCCTGAACGAGATCGGCATCGGTTTCCTCTTTGCACCCCTGCTTCACGCCTCCATGAAATATGCCATCGGCCCCAGGAGAGAGATCGGTATCCGCACCGTATTCAATATACTCGGCCCCATGACCAATCCCGCGGGTGCCAAAGCCCAATTGATCGGTGTGTATGCAAAGGAGCTGACCGATATCATGGCCTGGGTGCTCAAGAACCTGGGGAGCACGCATGTGATGGTTGTGCATGGCATGGATGGCCTGGATGAAATATCCAACACAGGACCCACCCAGGTGAGCGAACTGAAAAATGGGGAGATTACCACCTACCAGATCAAGCCAAAGGATTTTGGTATCTCTATAGCCAAACCGGAGTCATTAAAGGGTGGAGAGGCAGGGGAGAATGCAAGGCTTTGCGAGGCCATCCTGGGCGGTGAAAAGGGGCCCAAAATGGATATCTGCCTTATGAATGCAGGTGCGGCCATTTATGTGTCCGACCTGGCAGAAGACCTGGCCCAGGGTATTGAGAAGGCCAGAGAGAGCATCGATTCAGGGGCTGCCATGGCCAGGCTGGAAGCGATGCGCCAATATCTCCCCCTGAAGAAGGATTCATGATGATTGCATCCAATGCCTTCCTGGAGGAGATCGTCCGATCCAAAAGCAAAATCGTCAACGACAAGGTTTCCGAAGACCAGGATCTTTCTCATATCATGGAGATGGCGAGGGAAGCCCGGCCTCCCTTCGATTTTCATCATGCCATCTCCAACAGGGAGCATCTTTCTCTTATTGCGGAGATCAAACGTGCATCCCCCTCAAAGGGCATAATGAGGCCGGATCTTGACCCTGCCTCCCAGGCCTCGGCTTATCAGGGATTTGGCGCCTCGGCCCTTTCAGTGCTGACTGAAGAGGAACATTTCCATGGCTCCCTGCAGGACCTGACACGGGCAAGGGCAGCCTGCACCATCCCCATACTTCGAAAGGACTTTATCATCCATCCCTATCAGGTCTATGAGGCCAGGGCATACGGGGCGGATGCAGTGCTGCTCATTGCAGCCATCCTTTCGAAGCAGGATCTTTTAAGGCTGGTGGACCTGACACGGGAACTGGGCATGCATCCCCTCCTGGAGGTGCATTCGCAAGAAGAGATCCCAAAGGCCCTGGGCTCCGGAGCACAGATCATCGGTATCAATAATCGGGACCTGACCACCTTCCGTGTGGACATAGAGACCACCGAACAACTGGCCCGTTTCATACCCAAGGATTGTCTCCTGGTGAGTGAAAGCGGGATCAAAGGCGTCCGGGAGGCCAAGAAGGTCTCTTCCTGGGGTGCGAGGGCCATACTGGTGGGGGAGGCATTGGTGACCAGTGAGAATCTCGAGGCATTGATCCGTGATCTTTCACAGATCCCTTTGGTTTGCCCATAAGTTACATAAGATTGCTTCGCTTTGCGCGCAATCAGACCGTGTCATAATTGGTGAAAATGTCATTCCGAACGAATGTGAGGAATCTTAACCTATTTATATTAGATACTTCAGGATTTCTCGCTATAGCTCGAAATGACAAAAAAACGGAGTTATGATACAGCCTCAATGACATTTTGTGACTTTTTAATAGGCTTTCAAATAATGCGGAGGGAAAAAATTGTCGTATCAAAGGACCCGTATCAAGATCTGCGGTTTGACCAGTCCGGATGATGCCCTTGCTGCTGTCCGCCTGGGTGCGGACGCCCTGGGATTCATATTCGTCCGGGAAAGTCCCAGGCGGGTGGAGCCTGATGCAGTGGAAAAGATCAGTCGCCGGCTTCCCCCGCTTGTCAGCAGGGTGGGAGTATTCAAGGATCAGGACCCTGAATGGATCTGCAGGGTGGTGGATCAGTGCAGTCTCCATATCGTACAGTTACATGGTCAGGAGTCACCCGAATATTGTGAATCATTGGGACTGGAATTTATAAAGGCATTCCGCATCAAGGATGAGGGTTCGCTTCAGCCTCTGGGGTCTTATCATCATCTGGCTTCCAGGAAGGCATTCCTGCTGGACACCTTTGTGCCCGGCAAGGCAGGAGGCACCGGAAAGACCTTTGACTGGCACCTGGCGCAAATGGCTTCGGAATTTGCACCCATCATACTCTCCGGAGGGATCAATCCGGAAAACGTGGGGGAGGCCATTGACCGGGTCCGGCCGTTTGCAGTGGATGTATCCAGTGGGATCGAGACAGCACCAGGGAAAAAGGACCCGGAAAGGATGGAGGCATTCATAAACAAGGTTTACCATGCCGATGGAAGACGTAGGCATAATGCCTGATTTTAGTGATTTATACCGGGGTCCATGAGATTTTTTAAAGAATATATGGGTAAATGACATTAGGGAAATACGGTGAACCGACATATATGGAGATCCATGAAAAGGAAAGGACAACAGGGATTTCATGAAGGATAAAAAACCAAAGGTGCTGCTTTCCGGTGCCAAAGGGATGCTGGGCCGGGTCATTGAGACCTGCCTTTCGTCAAAGGGATATGATGTGAAGGGATTCGACCTGGACGAGGGGGATATCTGTGATACCCCCTGGCTTGAGGAGCAGTTTCTGGTTTGGAAACCGGATATATTCTGCAATTGTGCCGCATACACAAAGGTGGATGAAGCGGAAAAAAACCGGTCCCCGGCCTTCCGGGTCAATGGGGACGCCCTTAAAGGGATCATGGCACTCTGTGTCAGGACCGGTTCCGTGCTTGTCCATTTCAGCACGGACTATGTATTTGACGGCACCAAAAAAACCCCTTATCAGGAGTCGGACCCGCCCAACCCCCAATCCGTTTATGGTCAGTCCAAATGGGAGGGAGAAAAAGTGATCCTTTCTCACCAAGGGCAATACGATCGTTTTTATATCATCCGTACTTCATGGCTGCATGGCCTTCATGGCCCGAACTTTGTCTCCACCATTTTAAACCTTGCCCAACAGAAGAAGGACCTGGATGTGGTTGCAGACCAGAAGGGCACCCCGACCTTTTGTGGGGACTTGGCAGAAGGGGTCTATCAATTGCTTCGCTCCCGGAGGTTCGGGCTTTTTCATTTCTCGGGAGAGGGTAGTTGCTCCTGGTATGAACTGGCCATGGCAACCGTAGAGATGGCCCGGGAAAGGGACCTCCCCCTTGCAGTAAAGCACATCCATCCGGTCACCACAGAGCAGTTCAAACGCCAGGCCCCCAGGCCCCCCTTTTCAGTCATGGAGAAAACGAAATATAAGGAGGCCACGGATCAAAAAGTGCCCCATTGGCTTGATTCCCTTGAAAAATTTATTATTTCGAAGGTTTCCGATCCTGAAACACAATACAGAATATGAAAAATATTACATATTCGATAATGCATTAAATTTAATAATATTAGCTATGTTCTCCTTAAAAGAATGAAAGAATATGCATAATGACGTATCGCTTTATAGATATTAGATTTCACAAATTGGTCCGAAATATGCTATAATACAATATAATCATTGTGATGTTAATCAAGGATAAACAATGATATTGGACTATTTCAGATATTTTGTGATAATATATTGTTTTGACTGACATTACTGGCACAAATATTGCAAAATCAAAAAATAGAATTTTGGTGTTTTTTTATTAAATAATTTAATTTATTTATTTATATTTTTTGAAACATTCTAATAAAAAATGGGGGGCTCGTAAGTTTATTGCAAAAAATCAGTCTTATGTTTTGTATTTTAAGGAGACAGACAGAATAAGGAGAAGTCCTGTTAAAGGGAGGTGAATATATGTAAAGTGGGTTATTATCGAGGCTATCGATGATATAATTTAAAGGCCTTGTCGGTAATCGGACAATTTAGGGAGGAAAATTTAATGAAAAATAAATGGTTTTTGAAGGTAATCATTTTAGCTATCAGCCTTGCTGCTATTTCGGCCCTTGTTTTCTTGCCCATGGCACAAGCCCAGACCATCAATTGTGATGCGGATCACGATTTCGATCCTGAAATCCCGGGTAATTATCAATACATGGAAATCAAGCTCCTTCCCAATTCCTATTTCGAGATCGAACTCGAGGT
>JBLIRM010000238.1:0-5283 GCA_049472295.1 bacterium
TATAACATTTTCAAACAGTTGCCCATGCTTATCTAAAAGATCTAAAGAAGATATATATTTTAAAAAACTAATCATGATAAAGCTTAACTTTTCAAAAAAAATTATTCTTATTCAAATCATTGGCATTTTTATTGTCATTTTTTTTCTATGGATAGATGAAATTTTGGATATCCCGCATTTTATTTTTGGAAGTTCTGCAACACCCATCAATTTTTTTGAAAGTCTTTTTGAAACACTCGTGATATTTTTATTGGGTACTTTAATTGTACTTATTTCACTTTATCTGTTAAAAAAAATTAGATTGTTGGAAGGGCTCCTTCATATGTGCATCTTTTGCAAAAAGATTAGAATTGATGGGGATTGGTCGAAAAATATTATGGTGAGTTTTTAGGCCCCAAAAAATTAAAAAAGATTTTGAATGATATCTCACAAAACCAAGAAACTGAGATAATATAATTAGTTATATTTCATTTATATTGCCAAACCTTTAGCTTTTCAAAAAATAGTAAATTCTGCTTTAGTCAACCACCCAAAATCTCAATTCAATAAATATCCATTTTTCCACTGCAATCCAGATCTTGGAAAAATCAGTCAAAAACAGAACATCTTCCTCATAAAACTTTTCTCCTTGCATTATTCCAAAATCATACGGCACTATTTCAGGAGCAAACATTCATGCCCCTTTAGTGGCGCCACGCAAAAAACATTCCATTCACATTTTACATGTTGGGATTTCCAAATAAATTCCATAACTTATCGAAGGAAAAATCAATTTAACCGATAAAATAGTTAACAACCCTATATCAGAGTATGTTTCATAATTTAATCTTATTTAATCTTTAATAAATAAGGCTGCAATTGATAAGATTTTATTAATCTTACTAATGGCAGACAGAACCCAAAAATTTTAAACATACTCATCATTATAATACATAAATTATGTATTTTTTTAGCTTTTGAAATTCAAGAAAGGGGGGATCAGATAGATTCTTTCATTATAATAAGTTATGAGTGAGCAGGGAAAAACGATACCTTTCTAATTTTTTACAATCCCAATTAATAAAGGAGCTCATGCTTTATGAAAAAGATGAAAAGAGTACTCCCTATTTTGTCATTGGTCATTTTTTGTAGCATTGCACTTCTCCTTGCAGGCTGTTCATCAAGCGGAGATGGCACTTCCACATTAGCAGGTTCTTATTCAGGTAGTTCAACCATTTCTGGGACAATCAATCTCAATTCCTTGAACAGTGGTGATCAGTCCGCCCTTGAGGAGGCATCTGGCTCGAGCCTGCCCCGATTGAGACGTTATTACGATTTGGATCCAAACTATGAAGTGGATCCCACCACGGAAGCCGTTAAGCTCTTTGTTATTGGGAGTGACGGAGAATTGGAAGATACGGGCATCACTTGTAGTTGTGAAATGGATGCCAATGACGGAATCTACTATACCTGCCCCGGAGTCAAAGACGGGGTAAATTATATAGTAAAATACATCAAGTTGTTAGGTGATGATATGGCGGTTGAGTTGAAGGTCAATGCCTATGTTCCCGACGGAGTCACAGAGACGGAAGCGGATATCACAGCAAAGACCTCTGCCATCGTGGAGTGTCTGACCACAGCTATTTTGGACGCTACTGAAGGCACAGGCATTGATCAGGAGATCGTGAATGACATTATCGATGCCGTTAAAACCGCTATCGAAACCCTTGTGAATTCCGGAGCGATTCAGATCCCATCCATGATCGTGGATGTAGAGGGTGACACGATCTCCGATGTATTCGGTGAGGATATCGAAAACGACCAACTAAGCAGTGCCTCTGGAACGGTTGTTTCGGATGATTCTGTTAGTACGCAGATCGATGTCATCAAAACCGAGATACAGTCCGGAAAGTTTGACCTTTCGGATATCGATACCGATTATGAAAAAGAGACTTTGATCAATCTGGTATTCAAAGAGATGTTGGATGAAGATGGCGATGTGCCGAGCTTCATGAAGGATTTTTTTACAGATAAATACATCGAAAATGTCACTACGACTGTCGGAGATCTGGCGGATGCCATTCTCGCTGGCATGGAGTTCTATAAGGAACCCCCGTCCGGTTTTGATCCCAACGATACGGCTGCCGTCATTACCGAGCTAAAGGCAGAACTTGGGGATCTGTATACTCTTCTGGATGCAAAAGACTTGGCTGATAGTGATCCGAATCAGACCCTTGATCCGAATCAATTGGCGAAATTGGCTGATTATCCACCTGTTATTATAGGTCTTTTCCCACGAGACGAGGAGTGGGATGTCTATCTTGGCAGCAGCTCCGTGTTGAATGTTCCCCAGGCCATAGCCTTCACCATCTATGAAGTGGATGTATACTACGAAGAGGCCTATGAGGATCCCAATGCCGTGTTCGAGGGTACAGAGGGTGAAGATGGTTCGGTCTCATATGACAAGGAAGATGCATGTGAGTTCAACCCCATGGCACCAGGGTCCATTATGGACATGCTGGGTTTCTTCGATCCGGATGTCATCAGCCTGTATGCTGTGGGTGTGGATATCTATGAACTCTGGCTCTATCCGGGGATCTGCTGGATCGAGGATACACCCGGGGAAGGACAAGAGGTGGATTCACTAAACGGAGGCACATGCTGGGGGGACCTGGGAAGTATGATTGGAATGGACCCGAATAGTCCCATGGACCCGAATTATACCGTCACCCTGACCTATCCCAAGGTCGGCGGTGGTTACGGTGTGGTGGAACTCATTAATGAAGCCGTCCTTCGCGGTGAAGAATTCAGCATGAATCCGTTTGACAATTGTTGGGTATGGGATCCATGGAGGATGGCCAATCCCAATCAGCCAGGACCTGGTGAGGAATGGAATCAACCGGATCCGGATACGATCATATCCGATTTTACATCCGGGACCTATACGGTCACAGTGATCACACCCGACGGAGAGAGTTATTCCAGGGCCTTTACCAGAAAGGTGATCACCGGAATGACCGATATCTATCCCAAACTGGTTTCTCCGGCCCCCATGCCCATCTGGCCGGGTCATGATGCGGACCCGAATGAGATGGAGGCGTTCAATGATGCCATGGCTCTTTATCAGGAGACCGTTTATAATGCTACGGTCGATACAGATGCAGACCTCACGAATGATGCAGCCAAGGTCACCATTGCATGGCAGCCACCTCAACTGGAAGAAGGTACACTTCCTGATGGCGTGAAGATGGGATACGAGTTGGAAGTCGGTTGGGGCGGATGCGACCCTGATCCCAATAACGGCTGTTTCTGGGATATCATCTACGCCACATGGGAACATGACAAGGTCTTGTTCGGGACATCTTTTACTGTGCCGGTCCTTGTACCCCAAAAACCATACGACCCCTATTCACATTATAATGTGAACATCCATATCGTATTTATTGATTCAGAGACCGGGATGCATCTGGGGCAGGGAGGCAGTGCCCATGGTGAGTTCAGGGTCGGTGATCCCATTGTTCTGTCTAATACCTTCACCATTACAGGTCCGGTCACAATCAAGGACATTAGGGGATATCCGAGTGCAGTGGAGTTGACCTTGAGCGATATCAATAACATGAAGGCCATGCTCTTCCGTGAGACCTATGACGAGGGCAACCCCACCGATCCGTGGTCAAGGGAAATCCTAGGTGTTCCCGCGGTATTGCAGGATGACCCGAACGGATCGGGTATCATCTATAGACTCACTCCTGAAATCGGTTACTTCCTGGATCCAAATGCGGATCCTGGTGCATGGGTGGGTATCGATGTTTTTCATGATATCGATAATAATAATGAAATCGACAATTCGATCAACCCCGCACCTTGGTACGAACCTTGGTACGAACCCCAGTGGGGTCCGCGATGGGATGCGGAATACAATGTATGGTTCAGCACCTGGGGCGGCATGCTCCGTGTTCAGACTGAAATCTGCGATGATTCGGGGTGTGAGCATCAGGAAACCATCATTATCGGTGGAGAAACAGTGGACGGACCGATCTTTGAAATCGAGATATGGTACGACCCGAATGTCACCTTATAGTAGGATGTATTCCTGATATTCTTTTGTTATTCAAAAAGGCCGCCTTTTTAAAGGGCGGCCTTTTTTCATAATAAGATTAAAAACATTCTCAAAAACTTTTCTTAATCCCTTAGGAACTGATTGACTTTAAAATTTGACATGTCCTTGTATTATTTTCGTTTTATAATATAATTTCTATGTTTTCGTCATTTTCTTTCATACCGGTTGAATGCCTGACATCCTTAAAACCATAAGGAGGATTCCTATGCAACAATCTGTCAAAAGATTTTATCTCTCCATGATCCTGTCACTATGTTTTTTCATGATCTTTGGATGTACACGGAAAAAGGAATACAAACTGAGCGTGAATGTATCAGCGGAAACAGCTTGGGGAAAGGGGGCTGCCCGGTTTGCCCAGCTTGTTTACGAAAAATCGGGAGGAAAGATTCAAATCAAACCCTACTATAATATGGTATTGGCTGCAGGGGATCAGATGAGAGAAATCCGTCTGCTACAATCCGGGGGGATTGATTTTTCACTAAATTCAACCATCAATTATACACCCACTATCCCTGAGCTGAATGTATTTTCACTCCCATTCTTATTTCCCGATTATTCTGCCGTAGACAGAACACTTTCAGCAAAATCAGGGGAAATGATAGAAAGTGTCCTTGATGACCATGGTTTAATTGCATTGGGCTGGGGAGAAAATGGTTTCAGGGAACTGACCAACCGCTTAAAAAATGTGTCCTCCCCTGAAGATCTGGAAGGCATGAAGGTGAGGGTATGCTCACCGATATATATCGAAATCTTTAAGGCACTGAATGCCAATCCCACAGCCATGGTCTGGGCTGAGGCATTGACCGCATTTCGAAAAGGTGTTGTGGACGCGGAAGAAAATCCGGTGGTGGGAGTGATTTTACCCTATGAGATTGGGGATTATCACAAATACTTAACCCTCTGGCATTACTCCTACGATGCCCTGGTATTGAGCTGCAACAAAGATCTTTGGGAGGCATTTAAACCCCAGCAGCAAAATCTGCTTAAGACCTGCGCTCAGGAAGCCATGGCATATCAGAAGGAATTGGCCCGATCAGGTCTGGAGGATGCATTGAATTTTCTAATAGAAGAAAAAGGGGTTACCATTACCGTTCTTTCCTCAGAACAGCTCAAGGGTTTTCAAGGAAAAACATCGACGGTTTATAAGAAGTATGCTCAGCAGATTGGTTGGGATTTGGTGAAAG
>JBLIRM010000239.1:0-5176 GCA_049472295.1 bacterium
GCGAGGCATGGAAATCGAAGAGAGGGTCGGGGATGAGGCATGGACGGTTGCTGCAGCCAGGCAGGCCCTGTTCCGGGGCAGGATGTATGATAAGCAATATGAAAAATGCCTCCACTGCCCCTATGGCTCCCTGGTGGATATCCAGGAGACAACCACTTCCCTGAATGGTAAGAAGAGAAGGAATCTCTTTTGCCTGAAGGGGATCGAAAACCCGGAATACTGTATCGTGCAGGCGAGCCAACAGCTTTTCTGCGCAGACTATTGCCGCAGCGGGGAGAACCTGGCGGTTGAATCACCCTGAGATCTTCTCTGGCTGATCTTGCTAATAATCTTCTACGGTGATACTATATATATAGTCAATTTGCATCCTTTGATGTCCTTATAATATGCTTTAAAGGAAGGCCAAGATGGGACGGATAATCAAATGTTTATCGGCCTGTCTGATGTTTCTTGTTGCTTTTTATCTCGTCAGTCCTAAAGCATTTGCCCAGACCTACTATGATGACGGCAGCACATCATTTCCCTCATGGATCTTTCCCACATTAAGAACCAGACCGGATTCTTTTATAGGCCACGCCTCTGCTTCCCTGCGGTACGGGGATATCCTGGTGGATGACTTCGAATACTCGGACAGCCCATACAATCATGGTTGGATTGAACCCGAGGATTCTCAGCCGGTTTATGGATTCGGCATGGCGTATTCTGTCATACACAATACCGTATTTTCCATCCAGAAGGAGAGCCGGGTGCTGGATGTATACCGTCCGGCCTCCATTTTTTTGCTGGGCATCTCTTATGAAAGTTACGGCATGCGATTCGATCTGTCCTCCCTTGCCGGAGCCGGCGGCATAGACATGGCAGAGAACCCTGTCATCAGCTTCGATCTGAGGACACCCCTGGGCATAGAACCTTTCGACGTGTATGGACTGAATGTGGAGGGAGAAGGAAAGGGAGAGACGGTCACGGTCCGAATTCTGCCCTGTAAACTCGGCATGAGTGATGATATGGATACTGATGGGAATTCGCTGAACGGCAGGACCTTTACGGTCACTGCTGCAGAAGAGGATGTCAGGTTGGAGATCAAGGTGGTACTGGAGCGTGGATTGCTGAATGGTGAGTGGCACAGCGTATGGGTCGATCTTGCGGAGGGCATCCGTCATGCCCTGCTGGCGGAGGGGCTTGATCCCGATGGCTGGGGAATGGAGAAGGCAACCGCCATTTCAGTGAAAGGGCAGATGTTCCGTTTGGACAATATCGTATTCAGGGCCACCAATACGGAAAACAGGCCCTATCCCCCTTATTTGTTCGACATCGGTCCCCGTTTTGCCCAGATCTTCGAACCCTGCCGGTATCTATTTTGCGCGGATTACAAAACCGGAGACCGGACCTTTTCCTCCATATATGATCTCCTGCTGGATGCTGATTCCCAGGATATATTCATTACCAACCCCAACGAGATCGCCGGGATCTGGATCACTGAATACGGGGCCGATCCCGATCTGTTCGGCATCTCCCCTGATCCGAAGGTATCCGCCGTCATGGGAAGGGATTTTATCATCAATCCCCTGTTGCCCATATTCGCCAACCCCAATCTGAGGTTGGGGAAGAATCCCTGCCTGGAATATGTACTTGGCACCTCTGCCAACCAAACATTGGACTGGAAGGTGAGACATACGAGCCCCGGTTCGCAGGAGCTTTCGATCAGCCCCCTCCGGATCGATCCTTACGACGGCATGCCCACCTATATCCCGGTCTACTATTCATTGGAGAGGGTTTTTGAGCGATACAATCAAAGCTTCCTCGGCCCGGAGGAATGCCTTCGTCTGGAGTGTGCATTATGGAACGCAGGTTTCACCAAATGGCCCAATGTGGCGAAGCTTGATTTCACCCCGGAGGCATTCGAGGATTTCGTCTTGAGCATCGAGGTGTCGAACGGTGTACTTTCGGATAAAGAGGCATTCCCATTCTCCGTGGTCAATTATCCTGTGACCAACCATGCCCCGATTATCGGGGATATAGGGAATTTATGGTGCTACATCGGCGAGCCCTTCGAATATATCTTTACTGCTATCGATCCCGATTGCATGATCTTTTCCATGTCCGATAACCCTGCGGCAAGCCATAAACCCGGAACATGTGAGGGTTTCAGGAGGGATATGGATCACGTATACTGGACGTTTCTGAATCCCTTTGATCTTGGCTGTTTTTGCACCAGCAATAGTGTGCTGGATCATGCCACCGGTCTGTTAGAATGGAGGGCGCCACATTATCAAGACGTCCATACCGGTCTTATTTTAAGTGCGGGGGATCCTTATGGGAGTTGCAGCATTGCTGAATTCAGTATATTCATTACTCATAAGGGGACATGGTTGAATCATCCACCGATTATTTTTGGACATCCTGCGGATCCCTTGGAAGCCAGGGCCGGAGAAGATTTCTTTTTTTATGGTCCGGACTTCTCCGTGGAGGACCCGGACGGCGACCAGTTATATAATTCGTGCAATATCGGTTGCTGCAGCCGGAGAAGTGACGGTCAATTGATGTGGGGTTTTAAAACAAATTTTCCAGGGCTCTATAATGTCGAGATCATCTTCTATGACGTCTGGGGTGGATATGCGAGGATGCAATTCCAGGTCCAGGTGAAACCCTGGTGGGCCTTAGAATGAAAATACCCTTATAATATTATTTGGTTGAGTCAAGGAGATACACCCATTTCTATTATTTCTTCATTTATGATTGTGAGGACAATAGGGACTTGGACCAAAGAGCGTTTTGTTCGCAAACCAGGAATCGCGAAAGCAGTGACCTCTCTTTTCAACACATAGCTTGAAATCCCTGCAATCGGAACAAATGGAATCTGAAAATCCGCCCCTATCCGGGTAGGCCATATCCAATACCTGCCTGGAATTCCACACATCCCTAATGGTCTGGATATTGAGATCGCCCAAAATAAAGGGCGGTTCATGGGGCACCTGCTCACAAAGGGTTACCTTTCCCTCAGGCGTAATAAACATGGCACTTCTGCCCCCTGAACAAATGCCCCTTGACCGAAACCAAAATTCTGCCTTTTCCTTCTTATCCATTTCGGATGGGGCCTTTAAACGGGAGTAAAATAGATGAACCCCCTTTTCTGCCCACTTCGGCTGCAGCCTTTCTACCAAAGATTCCAGGAAATTGACCTCATCAGGATTTAAAAGGTATCCTGTATTGTCGATATGATGGGATTCAAATGCAGGGGTAAGTTTCATATTATTGATTCCGAGATCGGCCAGCATTGAAATGGTATCTTCCACTGTTTTGACATTCAAGGATGTAATAATGGAATTCGTTCTCACGTAAATCCCTGCTTCTTTAAGTCTCTTTATGCTTTCGACAAGTCTCTCAAAGTGACCCTTTCTTCCAAACATTCGATCGGCAATCTCAGGTACACAAGAATCGATGCTTATTTGCAGATAGTCCAATTTCGTATCCGCCAGGCGCTCTATCTCGTCCTGTTTCAGGTCAACCTTTGTTGAAACATCCGTGATAAAACCCATTTGAACGGATGTCCTGATAATATCGATAAAATCCTTCCTCACAAATCCATCCCCTCCGCAAAGGTTGATCTGAAATATTCCGATATCTCTGGCTTGCCTAAAAATTTCCTTATATTGATCCAGAGACAGTTCCCTCTCTTCCTCGGCCCTTTTGCGGGGGGCATAGCAATAAATGCAATCAGTTTTACATCGTGATGTAATTTTAAGAATAAGGGTTATGGGCGCTTCAAGACGACTTTCGAGATTCAAGCGATCGGGCGGAAGAAGAAAATTTTCCGGATCGAATATCTTGGGAATACGTGAATGATTCTCGGAAATGATTTCATTCTTAGGGTCCACATATTTGAGAACGTTTGACAGGAATCGCAATGCATTCTCAGGCTCTTGCTCAGTAAGGACCGACAATGCCTGAACAATCTGGCCCCAGTTTAGGCGACCATTTATTAAAGAGATGGCTAATGCCTGAAATGGATGAATGGACCCGTGTCTTAATGAAAAATGCGGAGTATAAGAAAAAATGATTTTGTCAGATTCTTTTCGAAGATTGAAGAATTGACTTAACCTCGGTTTCTGATCCCATTCTATCCGATTTGGGTCCAAAGGCATTTTATAAGATTCTGGTTTCAGGGTTTCTTACACATTTGTGGAGCATGAGCTGCAAACATTGTTACCGCAGCTTCCTCCTCCTGACTCGTTTCCACATGAATCATTCCCGCAATCTCCGCCTCCGCCGCTGTGAAAGCAAGAATCGCTGTCGCAGTCTCCGCCTCCGCCATTGGCCAAACAACTGTGGCTGTCGCAGCTCCCGCCGCCCGATTCACTGCCACAATCATTGCCTCCCTTATAAGTTCCAAGCCCGGTCTCCTTAAAAAGCATGCCGATTTTTTTCATGCTCTCACCCAATCGAGTGATGGTATCCTTGTCGTTTTTGTCCAATATTGCCTTGGTGTTTTTTTCAAACCATTCAAAATATTTCTCCATTTTATCCCCCTTTTATGAATTGAATGTTAATAGTGTCCCCAATAGCTATGTTCTCCAAGATTCTTAAAAAATATATGTATTTTCCCCTTGAGATATCAGGTTATGAAATCCTTTGGCATGAATATGGTTGGAGCGTATAAGTCTTAATAAAAAATGCCCTTATTTTATAATGGAAAAAACCCGGATGGATCAAATGAGATTATTAAAAGGCTGGAAGATTTTTCTTAATATCTCTTGCTTGATTTTAAATATAACCTTACAATCAAAATCTGTCAAATCTCAAAAATGGAATGTCATGTCAAATCATTTAAAGCGCTTACTACAATTCAGCCGACGGATCTCATATGGATAGGTCTATATCGGGCCTGTCCATTTTTTTACATTGACAGAGAAGGGAATCCTGTTATACTTATTGACGAGATAAAGAAATATTTTTTTTCTCTCAGATAGATACAAAATTTCCTACCTATCTTACACATCTTGCTTTGTATCTTTATACCATCATGTCAAGTTATTTAAGGCGTTTACTATAATTTTCTAAAGGCTCCAAAATTCGCTTTGCTTTAAGAAAATTCCGGATGCTCTCCTCAATGACTTTTACGAGGATGTTAAATTTTATAGGCCTATAAAGATAGCGGTTTTAAAAAATCTTCGTATTC
>JBLIRM010000024.1:0-24260 GCA_049472295.1 bacterium
TGGTATGTTATGTGTATTATTTTGCACCTTAAGTATAATTGTGCACTTTTTTTTTGCTTTGAAGCAATCACCTGAAAAACAACAGGTTAAACCTATACAAGGTTTAATTGAAGGGATATCAAACCCAGGAGACAAAAAAACAAAAAAAGCGGATAAAATGATTTGATTTTTTTCTGCAGTTGTTTTATGCTATGTTTGCTAAGTTCTAAAATTAGGTGACTATGCGCAATACAGAAATCACCTATTATTCCTCAGATTTATTTAAGATTAATTATTGAAACCATTGCAAAACCGGAGGGGTATCATGGATATGGAGGGATCAAGAGAGGAGTGTGCCTCAACTCACGAGCCGGTCCAAATCAAACTCCCCATCAGTAACAAAAAAAGGGGAAATTACAAACCGAATCTCAGCCATTTCACGATTACAAAGTCCCAAAAGTATGACCTGTCAGCCGCTCAGAAGAGATCGAACACACAAAATAGACAAGCCGTACTTTCCATAAAAAAGACCCAATCCAAAAATAAGAAACAGAAGATCGCAATCCTGAGTTGGGACGGCCCCCATGAAGAGAGTGACAAAGCCCCTGCAACGCTCATAACAAAACTGGCGACCGCTCTGGCTAAAGATGGTCAAGAAATACATGTGTTCACACGCGGAGAAAAGGGAGAGGTTGCGAAGCAAAAGGTTGACGGGGTTTATTATCATCGCATCCATGTGGATTCCACCCTCCCTTTGATGAAAGGGGCATCCATATTTGCCAACAAGATCTGCGAACGTATTAAACGCTTTGAAGCCAAGGAAAAACCTTTCGATGTGATTCATTGTTATAATTGGCATCCTGCAAAGGCCGTAAAAAATCTGCAAAATGGCATACCAAGGCGTATTGTCTTCACAATGCATACCAATGGCAAACATCGAGATCTCTCCCAGGATGAAAAATTTGGTCCGCAAAAGGATCTATTGGAAAAGGAATTGATCAAGAATAGTGATAATATCCTGTTTTTTGACCAAAAGATGCGAACGGAGATTCAAAACCGGTTATCCCTTCCGGAAGAAAAGATATCCATATTGGAAAATGAATTTAACTGGCAGGATTATCAATGGGTAAAGGATTCGGGTGAGATAAAAAAGAAGTATGATCTCTGGCCGTTGGATCCTCTGGTGCTCTTTGTGGGAGGATTTGATCACAACTATGCCCCGGATATCCTCGCGGACGCAATTCCCGCCTTGTTGAAAAATACACCTCAACTCCGATTTCTGTTCATTGGAGATGGTGAATTAATGTGGACCATAAGGATAAAGGCGCATTATCTCTTATTCGAACATGCCATCCGTCTCGTGGGTCACAAGGAGGGGAGGGAACTGCAAGAGCTTTTTCAGGCGGCGGATATCGTTGTTGTTCCCAACCGATGCACGACAACCCCATATCAGATCCTTGCTGCCTGGAGCGCAAGGAAGCCTGTGGTGGCAACACATGCAGGTAGCTGTGGTCTCATCAAACATGAGGAGAATGGGATTCAGGTTTATGACAATCCCAATTCCATAGTATGGGGAATAGAGAGGATACTATTTGATTGGGATAAAGGGCATGAGATCGCTCAAAAAGGGTGGACCCATATCCAGGAAAATTATACATGGGATGCCATCGGACAGAAGGTGGAAAGTATCTATCAATCCAAAATTACAAAAACACTGAAAAAGAAAAAAGGCTAATTCCCCATCCCTTCCAAATGATAGACCCCCGAATCCTTGACCAGGCTGCCAGGGGGTTGTTTCTTACCCAAAGCAGCGATTAGGGTTTTCAGATTCAAACAGGGCAGGCGGTGCGTTACCCCGAAATGCGCATTGTCAGACATCTCGGTTGGGCAAAGGAACTTCTAAGGCAGGCTCAGACAGGAAAAATCGATCGAACCTTTCTCGAAAGCCTGAAGGGAGCCAATACCATTTTCTCCCGGGACATGGACTTCCGGGTATTCTGCAAGGGATAATGATTGCGAAAGCATTCTGGGGGCCTTGGGTATAAGCCCCTTTATTGAATATACATGGGTCTGGTGAGGGCCGAAGATATCCCTCAGATTCCCCTCTTTTACCGCAATCATCCGTTTTTCGAATAGCACCTCTGCACGGTGGATATGCTCGGGAAGCCCGTCCAGGCTGATCTCCACCTCTTTATCAATGGTGTTCACCATCATCAGCATGGCCTCGCTCTTCATGATTTTCCATTGAAAGTGTATGGCAGGCCTTCCTCTCGCATCCACCTTATAAGGAGAGAGCACCTCCAATAATAGCTCTTTTTTGCTGGGGGGCTGCATCAGCCATTCCGAAAGCCTGTTCAATTCGCCTACAAGCCTTTCAACGATCTCCCATCTCTGCATGTTATGACCGGCAGATTTATAGGAAAAAAAGAACAGGCCCCGGGCATCGTGAATAAGGGCCAGGTATGCAAGAGAGCGCATCTCTTCATATGAGGGAAAAACCGGCCAGCCCTGAGCTGTATATTCATCCCCCCCGAATGCCTGGATCACGGCCCATATTCTATGAGAGCCAACCTCTTTTCTGATTTCATCCAGACTGTCACTCAGCCAGGTGATAGGTCGATGGGGTATGGGATATTGATCCAGCATGAAGATATGGCATGAATCCTTGTAATGTTTGACAAATCTCGATCTTACAATGGCCATGCAACTCGGATGTTTTTTATCATAAACCATCAGTTGATCCAGTTTCGACCTCAGGATCTCAGGACTCATGGACCCTATCTCAGGCTCATCTGCGATATACCAGGCAAGAAGTGCGGGGTGGCTGCGAAGGGCCTGAACACTTTCTGGGATCTCCCCCTTGCCGGGAATCGAGAGAATCACCTTCAATCCCAGTTCATGGGCTGCATCGGCCGTTTTTTGATCGGGCGGGATGATCACAGTGTTCAATCCTGCCTTTTGAATCCTCTCCAGATCCCTCATGGACGCGCCATAGATGCCGATAGGGAAAGGATATCTGCGCATGGATAGAGAAATTTGGTCTAAAGGAGACATCGGCGTTTCACTGCCGCCAACGGCCTGGATCAAACTGGGCTTCTTAAAATAAAACCTCACTGGGTAAAGATTTATGAATTTCAGCGTGGTATGGTCCATCCCAGCAACGGATCCGACAGGAATCTGAAAATATTGCCACCCGCGGGATGTGCAATGATTATCCAGATGGAAATTCTTCCCCATGATCTCCACCTCAGGGTATATCCTGTTTAAAAAGATATGACGATAAGCCCAAAATGTGAGGAGATAATCCTTTTCCGGTTCAACACCTCTTATCTCGCAGGACCATTCACCCTCCCTGTCCTTTCCGCCTTCCACCCATATGGCCTTTTCCCCGGCCCCATGAAATTCAACGCAACCAAAACGGCTTTCGGAAAGATCTTCTGCTCCGGTTTTCCCATGTCTCCAACCATCCGGGCAGCCATCATGGTCATGGTCCAATTGAAAATCGGGGTTCGGAATCAGATTCCTGGATGCTGAAGGCTGCTTTCCCCATCCATCCTTGGCTTTAGGGAGAAAAGGAAATAGGATAAACATAACCCATATGCACCCCAGAATCCTTATTTTATGCATATGATTCATAAATTCCTTTGCAGCCTCTCAATTAAAGGTTTAACTCTCCAAAAGGTCAAGACAATCCGGGCATAATGAAACGGAATATTATTATCTATCGATATACGGATTACTATAACAAAGATCTCAAGTCAAGTAAATGAAGCCTTTTGGTATATCCTGGATTAAAAACAAAACCGGGCAGGGGGGATGATATTTGAGGTATGATATCTTAAAGAATAAATCAGCTGCCTGGAATACTCACCGCGAGTATTCCAGGTCAGCTGCTTCAATTGTTAGGCAGTAAATGCGGCAATTCGATTATTCTGTCAAGGGTGCGGATGCAATCCCTTCGGACGGCATTTGAGATGAAGGTGCCGCTCCTGTGGATGAAATCGCTTCGTTTGATCGTTGTGCTTCAGGTTGTGTCATATTATTTGAGAATGCAAGATACGGAATAAAGAACACATTTACTATCGGAACAAATAATAAGAGTACAAGCCAGGGATTCTTACCAATGGCTTTGATTAATCTCACAAACATGATAATCATAAATACAACATTGACACCCGGAACCAACAGGAGAACAAATGTCCATGCAGCCAATCCTGCGGCTTTGAGTATAGGAAAAAACTGAAGCAAGGGTATCCAAATGAGTAAGCCAGGATCCGTTCCTGCTTTTTCACATATGAGTTTAAAGCAATAACTCATAAAAAGGTAAACAGCCAAAGAAATAAGAATACTCAAAAGATTCTGCATTACAACCTCCTTTCTTTATCTGCCTAACATTAAGAAAATAACTTCTCAAGTTTCAAAGATATATTTGAAATAAAAAGGCAATAATATGTTTTAGCAATTAATCTCATGGAGAAAATCAGTAATTTAATGCCTTTGTGACAGCATTTATGATTTGATCCGCATGAAAGGGTTTCTTAATATAATCATGGGCCCCCATATAAAAGGCCTTATCAAAATCCATATCATCATATGCACTAATAAATATGACCTTGGCATTCACTTTTTTATTTTGAAGTATATGCAAAAAATCAATACCATCAATGGCTGGGAGTCTGATATCAAGGATGATCAATTGTGGTTTGATTCGATCCAAATCATGGAAAGCGGAAAGGGCGTCTTCTGCAGTCCAGACATCAAACCCATGTTTCCTGAGGAGTATCTGAAGTGATAGCCGGATCGCGAAATCATCGTCTATGACCAGTATTCTCCGGGGTTCACAAGCAGTGATCGTTTCCATCTTTGTGGCTGTCATGCCTTCCTCCTCTGACTAAAGGATCATTATTTTCTATATTAATTTGATCGACATATTCGAAACAAAACTTTTACGACAATAATAAATTTTCTCAAAGTACCTACGTATATTTTATGCCCACCCTGCAATGATTTTTATGATCTTTAAATCGGGAATATTTTTCAATTTTTTGAAATCCATTGTTAATTAGGCGTTTTTTGAAAAATAAGATTTGCCTCCTGGTTTCAATTTTCTGGAATACGACTTGCTAATCATAGAAAAAGGGTGGGTATTTATAACCGTATTCAGGATTTGTAACCTGATGTGCGTTTAGAAAAATAGGTACCCATTAATCGGATGAAGCACATTTTTTAAGAAAGCTGTTATTAATTTTAAAAAAGTGATGGAGGTTAGAGATGTTAGGGCTATTGAGAGTTCAAAAGGACAAAACCACTCTTGCCGGTTCTGTCCTCATACTATGCTTTTGTCTTATTATGGTATTATCCATCCCCACGGCTGATGCTTATTATGGGTATTCAGGACTTGGCCTATACGGCAGCTCAGGTCTTTATGGGCTCGGTGGACTGTATGGTGGGGGGCTTTATGGCCTCAGCAGTCTTTACGGTCTCGGCGGCTTATATGGCAGCAGCCTCTTAGGCCTGGGGGGCTTATACGGCCTGGGCGGCTTATACGGCAGCAGCCTCTTGGGCCTCGGCGGTTTATACGGCCTGAGCGGCTTATACGGCAGCAGCCTTTACGGCCTCGGGGGCTTATACGGCCTGGGCGGCTTATACGGCAGCAGCCTCTTGGGCCTCGGCGGTTTATACGGCCTCGGTGGCTTATATGGCAACAGCCTCTTAGGCCTCGGCGGTTTATATGGCCTGGGCGGATTATACGGCCTCGGTGGACTCTATGGTACAGGTAGTTTAGGTGGTTTGCTGGGCTCTGCGAGTCTATTGACCAGCCTCGGGCTTTTAACTCCCAGCGTACAAAGCACACCGCCGGTAGTGGCTGCAGAGCAAGCAGGTACATGGACAGGAACATGGATCAGCCTTATCAAGCTGAACGCAGGAATCATGAATCTGACCCTGGTGGAAAATGCTATCGCTGGTACGCTTACAGGTGAAGCCAATCTGATCCTCAATAAGATCACCAATTCAATCCCGGTACAGGTCAGCGGGCCCTTAAACGATGGTGTCACATTCTCATTGTCCGGGACCAGCACACCGCTCATACCCACAACCACCCTGTTGCTGACGACCACAACCACACTGCTTACATCCTATTCTATCCAGCTTAATTGCACCTTGAGCAGTCCCACTACCATGTCCGGTACGTATACCATTCAGGACCTGATTAAATTAGAATTTGATTACGGGAATTTTAACCTTACCCTCTCTTCGCCCGTTATCTAATATCCCCTATAAAAGAGGCTGCCTGAAAAATTTTCCGGCAGCCTCTTTATTAACAATTTTTACTAAATACTGTGCAGATTGACAATCCCCCCTTAATATTTCAACTTCATAACAAAAAATTCATAAAAGGCCCTTTTGCCCCAGCGATTCTCTTATTCCCATCGAATCGTGCTAAGCAAATATTTTACTGCTGCGAGATAGGGAGACTTTTTTGCAAATCCTCTCGGCAGAACATATAAATCTGTGGTACTGATTCTCTTATTCGCATCCCATCCCAGTGAGCCGACATATTTACGGTTCCTTATATAACCTCCATCAGTTTGCACCAGTGTTTCTCTTCCTTCCCTTCTATAGTTGTGAGCAGGCATATTTACTGAAACGTATAGGGAGGCTTTTTGCCGACTTTTCTGTAGTTGGAAAGAGCAACACAGTAGCTCTGCTTTGCTCCGCCTGACAAAGTTTTGTTGGAGCGTATAAAATTGCAGAAGGCTTAAACGAAGCGATTTTTTTGCAATTTAGCGTTGCAAGCCTTAGAAAATTAAAAAAGCCTTCCTGGCAAGCGAAGTAAATGTGTCTGCTCACAACCTATGAATTAAAGGTCCAAAATGAGGATTGCTCCCTTTCGAACCTGATAACGAGCAAAACTCTACACAGCAATATAAATTATAGGATTATTTTACACTGTTATGGCAAATATGAAAATAATTACATATAAACAAGAAGATTTCATATTTGTATATATAATATAATTTAATATTATGAATAAATTTATTATTTAAATAAATATTTAGCAAATACAGAGTATGGTATTAATTCTGCATATCCGTTTATGATGATCAGAAAAATACCGGGTAAGCGAAAACATAGAGACTTTATATGAATCCGCAGAGGATAAATAAAGGAGGGGTGATTATCTTATATCTATTTTAAGGTCCAAAGGGTTTAAAAGTATGAGAACTTCCATGTTAGAAAGATTAAGGGGGATAGAAAGTGTTCAAAAAGAATCTTTTCAAAGGTATTATTAATCATCGATCTTTCCTGAATATTTTTATGTGTGTTCTGATCTGTTTCTTTTGTTCAATCGTAAGCGTCCCTGCCCAGGGGCAGATATTTCCATATTCTTCGAATGTTCAGTCATATTTTTCGTTTTTTTCAAATCCATATTTTAACCCATACAGCAGTGTGACATCTGCAAACTGGGGCAATCCTTTTATAGGGCTATATAATCCATTTCCCACGTTTAATAATTTTTCCTCTTTCAACGGGACCCCTTATTATCCCCAGGCGAGCATAGCTGGTGGATTGGTTCCCTTTGCAGCCCCCTACGCCAACCCTTTTGTCCTTCCCTATAATGCCGCAGCAGCCTATTTTGCCGCAGCAGTTACCCCTGCGGATGTTGCCGGAAGCTGGGCAGGCACCTGGGTCAGCACCTTTCTCGCGGGCGGGGTCATCACGGGTGAAATCAGTATGACCCTGACACAAAACGGAACCGAGGTCGCAGGTACTGCCGTATTCCTGCTGAATAAGATTCTCAAATATGGGGCCTATGTGGTGGGTACGGTCGAAGGGAACACACTGACACTGACAAGTTCGGTAGTAACCAGTGTCACCGGCACCATGGTTTTTGATGTGGAGATCGTCGCCACGGTCACGGATATAGGCATGGAAGGCTCCTATGTGGTGATCAGTCTTGCCACCGGACTTGTTTCCGAAGAGGGCACTTTCATTGCCACCAGGCTGTAAGAAATCATTTTTACTCAACAAATCATTTGACATCTTTGAAACCGGGGCGTTCCCAATGGGAGCGCCCCTTCAGTTTTGATCATCGAATGAAACAGCTTTAATCTCATCTAATGAGGCCGAATTGATCCATGCTCCCGGTCCTGCATTGAAGGAATATGCTGTCTGGTTTTTCAGAAAGGCTATATCTGAAGACATTTTACAGGTTGGTATTTAGATTTGATTATCGATGTGAATAATGGTTTGTGATGGGGAGGCGTCTGTCTTTACCAAATGCCTTTGGGGTGATCTTGATACCGGGCGGGGCCTGTCGCCTTTTATATTCGGTTTTATCCACCATATAAATAACCTTGTTCACCATTTCCATATCGAATCCGGATTTAATAATCTCGTCCGGTGATTTATCCTCTTCCACATAGGCGCGGAGTACCTGGTCAAGCAGGGGGTATGGTGGAAGAAGATCCTCATCCTTTTGATCGGGCTTTAATTCTGCCGTGGGTGGCCGCTCAAATATACTATTCGGGATAATCTCCCGATCCTTTTTCATATTCATATATTGGGCCAGCTCATAGACCGTGGTCTTCGGAAGATCCTTGATCACAGCAAATCCTCCGGCCATATCCCCGTAGAGTGTACAATACCCCACGGCCATTTCACTCTTATTACCAGTCGTCAGCACAAGCCATCCAAACCTGTTTGAAAGGGCCATAAGAATATTCCCCCGAATGCGGGCCTGGATATTTTCATATTCAATTCCCGGTTCACCCTTTCCAAACGGTCCTTTTAGTGACTCGCAATAAGCGGAATACATCCCCTTTATGGGTATGTTCAGAAAGGAGACTTGAAGGTTTTCCGCGACCAGTTTGGAATCGGTCAGGGTCTCCATGGACGTGTATTCAGATGGCATGGTCACAGCAATGACGTTTTCGTTTCCCAATGCATCCACAGCAAGAACACATGTCAATGCAGAATCCATTCCGCCACTCAAGCCGATAATCACCTTCTTGAAACCGTTTTTATGAACGTAGTCCCTCGTGCCCAGCACAAGAGCCTCATAAATTTCTTCTAACCTCTCCAGTTTACGAGTTTCACCCAGGGGAACAGGATTACGATCCCCGGAATCGTTGGGCTGGAATACATAATACTTTATCTTGGGATCGGTCATTAAAGGGGGTGAAATATGATCGGGAGATCGATCCGTTTCTATATCAAAAATCAATAGATCCTCTTCAAAACGCCTGGCGCTTGATAATTCTTCACCACCCGGGCCGACGATCATGCTTCCACCGTCAAACACAAGTTCATCCTGCCCCCCCACGAGATTGGTATAAGACACAAACGATCCTGTCTTTTTTGCAAAATGGGAGATGATGCGTTGTCGCACTCCGAGTTTACCGGCGTAAAAGGGCGATGAAGAGATATTCAGAACAACATTCGCATGCTTTTCTATTGCGGATCGTTCCACCGCTCCGTTTTTGATCCAAATATCCTCGCAGATGGTGATCATAAAGCTGATTCCCCTGATATCAAAAAACAGGGCCCCCTCCCCGGGACAGAAATACCGCCTTTCATCGAATACCCCGTAATTCGGCAGTTCCACCTTATGGTAGGTATCTATCCATTTCGTATGATTGATAAGGGCGGCCGCATTATAGACATGCCCATCGATGGCATCAGGAAATCCAAGAATAACCGTCATCCCGGCACATTCAGGGAGGGTTCCATAAAGGGCATCTTTACAATCCCGTAAAAAACGTGGCCTTAACAAAAGATCTTCAGGGGGATAGCCGCTGATGGCAAGCTCCGGAAAGGTCACAATATCAGCCTGCATATCCCTTGCACATCCGATCTGACGGATGATCTTGGCCACATTGGACTTGATGCCGCCAACGGTTGTATTGATCTGACTGAGTGCGATCCTCAAATTTTCTTTGTACACGTTGTGAGTATAATCTTTTTAAAGTATTATGGCGCCAGCCATACTCAATCCGCTCTGATTATAAGTCTCTTGTATGGTCTTGTAAATTGAAATCTTTATCCTACGGCCATCTTTCCTTTTTCACCGGTTCTTATACGGATGCATTCCAAAAGATCAATCACAAATATCTTACCGTCACCGATCTCACCGGTTCTTGCACCTTTTATGATCGCATTGATGGTGGGCTCAACAAAGTCCTCATTAACCGCAATCTCCAATCGGATCTTTTTCAGAAGATTGACCTCATGTACAATCCCCCTGTAGGTTTCTGTGTAACCTTTCTGTTGACCGCAGCCGACAATATTCGTGACACTCATCTTGTGGACATCTGCTTCAAATAGAGCCTTTTTTACATCAGGCAGCTTATGTGGTTGGATCATAGCGATTACTAATTTCATTTTAGGGCTCCTCTCCTTATTTTGTCGTAAATATCTGAAAACTGGCATAGGCTTCCATGCCATGCTGACTTATGTCTAATCCTTTCAGCTCATCCTGTCTCGAAACCCTAAGTCCGACAATCTTGTCAATAAGTTTGAAGATAATGGTCATGGCAACAACCACGAAAAGCACTGCGGTTATGGTCCCCATCGTTTGAATGCCCAGCAGCTTAAAACCACCCCCGTGGAGCAGGCCATTCATGCTGAGACCGCCGAGTCCTTTATGCCCGAAGATTCCCACGGCGATCGTTCCCCAGATACCATTCATCATATGAACAGGCGAAGCGCCCACCGGATCATCCACATGTATTTTATCAAGGAAAACCGTTCCAAAAACAACTATTATACCACCAATCACGCCGATGGTCATGGATTCATAAGGCAGCACATATGCACAGGGTGCGGTGATTGCCACCAGACCGGCCAGGCAGCCATTCATAGCCATGGTGAGATCAGGCCTGCCAAACAGGAACCAGGCAAAAAACATGGCTGCCAATGCACCCGTTGCTGCTGCCAGATTGGTGTTCACCGCCACTTTTGCCATTAAACTCCCGTTGCCTACGCTCAATGTCGAACCCGGGTTAAAGCCGAACCAGCAAAACCACAAAATCAATGCGCCAAGTGAAGCCAGGGCCATGGAATGGCCTTCAATGGCATTTGCCGAGCCATCCTTATTGAATTTGCCTATCCTGGGGCCGACAATGATGGTTCCGACCAAGGCAGCTGTACCACCCACGGCATGGACGACTGTTGAGCCTGCAAAATCCGCAAAGCCAAGCCTTGAAAGCCAGCCTCCGCCCCAGACCCAATGACCGATGATGGGATAGACTGTGGCTGAAATAAGGAAGGAGTAAATAAGGTAGGCCTTGAACTTCATACGCTCTGCGATCCCTCCGGCCACAATAGTTGCGGCTGCCCCGCAGAAGACGGCATGAAACAACCAGGCTGCTTCAAGGGGTATGGTACCTTCGTGTGTGGCATTTATTAAACACCAGCCATTCAGGCCTATAAACCCGTTCCCTTTCCCGAACATAAAAGCATATCCAAAAAGGAAAAAGGCAGTGGAGGCCATGCAGAAATCCATGAAATTGTTCATTAATACATTACATGTATTCTTGGTTCTGATTAGTCCGGCTTCCAGCATCCCGAATCCTGCCTGCATCAAAAAGACCATAAAAGCGGCAATAAGGACCCAAAGGGTGTCGATGCCGGATGTGCTTGCATACTTTCCCCCCTCTTCTGCCAGTGCGGGTTTTAAGAAAAACAATCCAAACGCAATACACATCAAAATGATGATAGATAATCGATTATATCTTTTACTGAAAATCATATGACCCCCTTTCTATGGATTGAAACAGAAAAATCAGAGAGTGTAATTGAAAATCAGCCCTTGTAAAGGCAATTTTGATTCCCACGGGCACTTTGTCTTTTTTGTGTATAAAATATAAAGCGTTAGGGGAAAATGGCAGAGACGAGACAGGACCTTCAAAAATGACAAAATTATGGCAACTTGTCATTTTCTGATGATCATTTTTTAGAGGAAGGCAAATATTTTCAAAATGTTACAGGTCATGCTTGTTTTTGGGCACTTGATTATTTTTTGGCACCCAGGCCAATGCTCGAATGCTTTTTTATTTTCTGTATGTTCTCGCAATCATATGAGTCAATCCAAAGAATGCATTTCACCACAGAGAACAAGGAAAAAACAGAAAAATTTTTAATCGTAGAAGATTTTTTATTTTTTTAAGAGTACTTTTTTATGAAGAGGGGAGGGCCTGCGAAGCAATCTCAAGATGGGATTGCTTCGCAGGCCGGGGTCTTGAACTCCTTGAATCTGACAGCAATGCTGCTATTATCCATAAATTTTAAAGGACAAATCTTCAATCCTTATAAGTCTGAAATGATATCAGTAGTCCGGAAGTCCGGATATGCAAGACAGCCTACCTCCGGAAGATCCAAACCATTGATCTCCGATTCCCTGCTGACCCTGATCCCCATGAGAAGATCACTGATCTTGAAGAACGAATAAAAACTGACAAACACAAAACCGAAGCAGACAATACACCCGATGAACTGCGCCGCAAGCTGACTCGGGTTACCGTAAAAAAGACCGCGCACAGCCCCTTCCACTCCATTCCAGCCGGCACCGTATCTACCATCAGCAAAGAGTCCCAGGGCGAGGCAGCCCCACATCCCATTGATTCCGTGAACAGAAACCGCCCCAACAGGGTCATCCACTTTCAGGACACGCTCTATGAAGTAAACGCTCCAGATGACCAATATCCCGGCAATGGCACCGATGATAAAGGCAGAGACACTGTTGACAAATGCACAGGGTGCCGTAATGGCCACCAATCCGGCAAGCATGCCATTGGCCGTCATACTGGGATCCGGCTTGCCCGTGGTATACCACATATAAAGCATGGCACTTATGGATCCTGCCGCTGAAGCAAGCATGGTATTGACCGCCACGATGGCAATCCTCAGGTCCCCTCCGGCCAATGTGCTGCCGGGATTAAAACCAAACCAGCCAAAGGCGAGGATGAGTGTACCCAGGATGGCCATGGGGATATCATGGCCGGGTATGACATTCGGCGTCCCGTCTTTATTGTATTTTCCGATCCTGGCCCCCAGGACAGTGGCTCCTGCCAATCCGGCAAAGCCCCCCACGGCATGGACCACAGAAGAGCCGGCGAAGTCTACAAAACCATTGCCCAGACCAAAATTGGCGCCTAATTGAGAGAGCCATCCGCCGCCCCAGACCCAGTTTCCATAAATGGGGTAAATAAGCATGGACATAAACAGGCCATATATGCAGAAATGTGAGTATTTCCAGCGTTCTGCCATGGCACCCGTAGGGATTGTGACAGCGGTATCCATAAATACCATTTGAAAGAGAAACATGGCGAATATGGCCACATCATAGGATGCACCCGAGAGGAAAAAACCGGTGCCGCCGAAAAGACCAAAGGGTTTTCCAAAGAGCGTAATACTGATCTCTCTGGACAGGGCCGCACCGCCCCCGAGGGAGGCAAATCCGCCCACACCACCCATTTGCAGGGCATAACCGCATATCCAATAGCCTGCCATACCGATGCCGTAGACCATGAAATTCATCATCATGGTCTCAGCAGCGTTCTTTGCACGGCAAAACCCTGTTTCCACAAGGGCAAAACCTGCCTGCATGAACATGACCAGAAAACCGGTCAAAAGGACCCATATAAAGTTGATGGATACAGTGTTGTGCCCGACAAAATCCGACAGGGTCCTTACATCCAATGTTTCGATATCCACACCCAGATCGACCGCTTTACCCGTGGCCGCCCCTGAGGGGTCGCTGGCTGCCCTTGTTGAGGATGCAGCACAGAAAATCGTCAACGTAAAGCATAGAAACAGGATCAAGATGATCATCGATCGATGTTTTTTCATTTTTTTCACCTCCTAAGAAAATCTCTTGAAAAATTACACACCTGTAGCGTTTGAACCAAAATCCTTTCTTGTTAATGGAAAAACGGGATGATACTTTTAGAGAAACTCAGGAATAAGGTTTATAGTGCCTTTTCTCCCAACTCACCCGTCCTTATTCTCATTACTTCTTCTACCGGCGAGACGAATACCTTCCCATCACCCATGTTGCCGGTGCTTGCAACCTTTCCAATAATAGAGAGAACCTTTGAGACCTTTGCATCCTGAACCACAATCTCAATCTTTATTTTGGGGAGAAATTCAATAGTGTATTCACTTCCCCGGTACATCTCCGTATGTCCCTTCTGCCGACCAAATCCTTTGACCTCGGTAATGGTCATCCCTTCGACACCGATTTCAACCAGCGCATCTTTGGTCTCACTCAATTTAAAATGCTTAATAATAGCCTCTATTTTTTTCACTTTTATCCACCTCCTTATATATGGGATTCATCATCCTTTTCTATGCAGCCCTGAAGCAGAACATATTGAAATTTTGCTGTCATGACCTGATAAATCACAGAAAAGGACTCATTTTTTGCTCAATCCGGCCTTTATAATGCTCATATACCGATCTGCCCATAGAGAGGATAATGACTGTAAATCCACCCAGCATCACGGATGGTCCCGGGGCTCCGAGCAGGATCAGGATTGCGCAGACCAGTATGCTGAAAACAATGCTTGAAATAATGGGCCTAAAAAATTCCATGATGATCTCCTTTCTAAAATCAACAATTCTTAAAATACTCAAGTTTTTTAAACTCCTTGATTCTCATAGTCATCAAATGTCTTCTTTCGAAAATCCCTCAGAGGATTTAACTCCGCAGGAAACATCAATATTAAAAGGCATATCCCATAACGATCCCTCCATAGGCCCTTTTCTCCTGATTGCCATCCTTTTCATCCTCTAAATCTCCATAAGGCATCGAATAACAAAGGGTTGGAGTCATGGTCAGTGTTTCCGCCAACTGGATATTCAGTCCTGCAGCTATGGCTATGTCACCGCCTGTCCCTTTAATGAAATGCCCCTTGTTATGACCCACATGCCCTGAGAAATCGAAACTGTATCCTTCCTTTAATGCAATACTGTGGGAGAGGGCCAACACATAATAATCCCCGTCTCCTCCTCCCTTTTCCGCATCAAGATAATCATGGTTCCAGGTCAGGGATGGTGAAAGCAGACCATCATAACTGAGGCCTAAGTAATATTCCTTGGTATAACCGTTAATCCCTGGGAAATCATAGTATATGTGCCCCACACTGATGCCCAGTTTCTGAATTGAAAAGGTGTAATCAATGGTGAAATCAATCTCATCGGAACTTGCCCCCTCATTGTTGTCCGTATCCATACTGCTCCATACACTCAAGCTCAGGGCTTTATAGCTCATATACAATCCAGGCTGAAGGACCGCATCTTCATCGAGCACAAACCCCCTCCAGACATATTTCGTATAGAAGGCATAATCGGCGCTAATCTCGAAAGCATCTGTTAATAAATGATCCTCAGCAAAAACAGGTGGTATCGAAATCAACAAAATTGAGATCAAAAAAATACAAAACAAAGCCTTTCTTTTCATTGTCATCCTCTTTCTTATTCTCAAAACAAACTGCCATAACCAGATCTGATCACTAAAATTAATGGGCTTTTCACCCCCTTCCATCTAATCCATTTAAAATATTATTTGAAAATTTTCTAAACGTCGTATTCTTCCAGATCATTTTTTATTCTCTGGGAAGGTATTAGGGCAAAGGATGTGCCATGGGATTATTGCCGGGGATAATTAGGAAAATATCTCTATCTTTCAGGTACTTGAGCAGAATTACAGGGCCGTTCAAAAGATCGTTTCACCCTCCAAAAAAATGGCATTACATCAAGTTTAAGGGCCGGATTTGAAGCGAATGCTTCATTATATTATATTGAAAATATTATGCTTTTCTTAGCAGTGCCTCTTTTTTGGCATCATGCCGGATTTTTGGCATTATTAATATTGGCAATCTCTGATCCTTTTTTGGGGACAAAAGAGAATAGAAAACGCCATATCCGCATGAAGACAACTCGCCTTCTCAAGACATCTAACCCTTACTGCATGGAAGCGCTATTTTCTCAATGGCTTTTGTTTATGGCAGTGCCAAAAATTAGGCAGGTGCCAAAAATTAGGCACTTCGTTTAACTACCTGTAAAAATTATTTTTTCAAAAAAAGACCGTACATAGTTCATATCCTGCTGCCTGAATCTTTTCACTCTTATGTCATCCCATAATCAGCCCTTTTGTTCCATAAACATAGATAAACAATAGCGTTTCAACAAATCACATCCATAGGCATCAAAGTTGCGGATAGTGATAGCACTCTTATTGAAAAATGGATCCGAGGTCATCCGTCATCAATGATTAAACATTAGATCCAATGATGGAATCAAACAGGCAGGAATCGATGAAAAACACTTTTAAAAAGAATGAGCAGGGATCAACGAATCATTATAAGAAATTGATCATTGGTCTCACGGAAAGGGCTGCAAAGGTTCTGGACGATGCATGGTCTCTGTGGGAAATTGATCCATCTTCCGGAGATCTGAGAGACAAGTTTTATGTTCTGGAAGAATGTCTGGATCATATCAAAAGGGTATGCGAAGAAAGCATGTAGGCAAAAGTGTCATTGATTCATTAATCAGAAGGGAGGAAACATTATGTCTACCATAAATAAAGAGGAAATACTAAAAATCGTTAAGGAAAAGGATGTCAAATTCATCCGCCTGTGGTTTACGGATATTCTGGGACAGGTCAAGAGTTTTGCCATTACAGTGGGTGAGTTGGAGGGGGCACTGGAAAAGGGAATGGGATTTGACGGCTCTTCCATCACTGGGTATCAGTCCATTGAGGAAAGCGATATGATCGCCATGCCTGATCCCAATACCTTTCAGTTGCTACCCTGGCGACCCAATGAGAAGGCTGTGGGCCGGATGATTTGTGATATCCTCACACCGGACAGAAAGCCCTATGAAGGAGATCCCAGGCAGGTGCTGAAACGGGCGTTGCGGAGGGCAAAGGATATGGGGTTTGATCATTATTATGTTGGCCCGGAACTGGAATTTTTCTATTTCAAGAATGATATGGCTACGGAAATCCTGGATAGAGGGGGATATTTCGATCTTACCACACTGGACGTGGCTAGCGACCTTAGGCGGGATACGGTTTTTGCCCTTGAGAGCATGGGGATTCAGATTGAATACAGCCACCATGAAGTAGGTCCTTCTCAGCATGAAATCGATATGCGTTTTGCCGATGCCCTTAACATGGCAGACAATGTTATCACTTACAGGGTAGTGGTCAAGGAGATCGCACAAAAATACGGCTGCTATGCCACATTTATGCCCAAACCCCTGTTCGGGGAAAACGGCAGCGGCATGCACACCCATCAGTCCCTGTTCAAGGGCAAAAAAAATGCCTTCTTTGATCCCAATGATGCATATAATCTGAGTCCGGAGGCCAAGGGTTTCATTGCAGGTCAGCTCAAACATGCAAGGGAGATGTCTTCGATCTTCGCTCAATGGGTTAATTCCTACAAGAGGCTGGTCCCCGGATATGAGGCACCGGTCTATATTGCATGGTCAAGGCGAAACCGTTCCGCACTGATCCGGGTACCCATGTATCATCCAGGCATGGAGATGGCCACCAGATGCGAGCTGCGCTGCCCTGATCCGGCATGCAACCCATACCTGACCTTTGCTGCCATGTTGCAAGCGGGACTGGATGGTATTGAAAAGGGCTATGATATGCCAAAACCTATGGAGCAAAACCTGTATCATCTTTCACCAGAAGAAAGAAAAGAAGCGAGTGTGGAGTCTTTACCGGATAGTTTAGGTAATGCAATTGCCATCACTGAAACCAGCGAACTCATGAAAAAGGCCCTTGGCGATCATGTGTTTTCACGCTATATCACGCTGAAAAAGAAGGAATGGGAGGATTACCGCATCCAGCTAACCCGTTATGAGATAGAGAATCTGTTACCCATTTTATAGGCAGACTGGCAAAGGAGGGCACAATGCCCCGGATGAAAGGGACCTTGTGCCCTTCCCCCCTTTCCTGAAATTATGATTTTTTTATATTTAACTGCCCAATTATTAAGCAGTTTAAAAAAGGACATAGGGTCATCCGTATGAGAATAGATCCAAAAATGATAGAGCATGCGAAAACCGAATCATTACACAGCGCCATCAGTCAACTGGAATCCTCCTCTTTTGGTTCAGAAAAAGGCAGGTTATACCGTTTCATCATTAATGAAACAGAAAAGACTCTCTTCCGTCTCATCCTTTTCAGAACTGGAGGGAATAAAGTAAGAGCCGCGGAGATTTTAGGTATTCATAGGAATACATTACATTCCAAGATTAAAAGGTTAGGAATCGGAGCAGAATGAAAGATTATGTCTTGAAGGATAAAAAGAGACTTGCAGACAGGGACTATAAAATACCGGGCAATTGTGCCGTATCCGGTATCATGAATGAAGCGGGCAAGTGTTTCAGTGGCGATGCCATTATCCGTTCCATTGCACTAATGCACGACCGGGCAAACGGCATGGGCGGCGGATTTGCAGCCTACGGCATATATCCGGAGATGGCCAAATATTATGCCTTCCATATGATGTATGATGAAGATGACGCGAAACAAAATGCAGAGCTTTACATAAGAAGGTACTACACCATCATCCATGATTCTCCCATCCGCTTCAAAAAGACACAAAAGATTGGGCATAACCCCATGCTCTGGAAATATTTTCTGGAACCCAAAAAAGAGGCGATGCGCAATCAGGTTCTGCTCTCCGAGGAAGACATGGTTGCTCAAACCGTGACCTATGTGAATAGCCAAATAAGAAATGCTTTTGTAGTTTCCAGTGGAAAAAACATGGGTATCTTCAAAGGGGTCGGTTATCCTGAGGATATCGCAGAATTTTATCGACTGGATCAATACAAAGGCTATCTCTGGACATCCCACGGGAGATTTCCCACAAATAGTGTAGCCTGGTGGGGCGGGGCCCATCCCTTCGGATTTCTGGACTGGTCAGTGGTCCATAACGGTGAGATCTCCTCCTATGGGATCAACAGAAGGTATCTGGAAAATTTCGGTTACAAATGCGCATTTTTCACGGACACGGAGGTCATCATTTATCTGTTCGATCTTCTATCCAGAATGCACAAACTTCCTTTCGAAATCATTGCAAAAATCCTTTCAGCTCCATTCTGGAACGACATCGAAAGGATGACCGAGGATGAAAAAAGGGTTTATGAGAGTATTCGAATGGTTTATGGGTCAGCCCTGATCAATGGCCCCTTTGCTGTAATCACAGCAAATTCCGACACAATGATCGGCTTAAATGACCGTGTCAAATTAAGGCCCCTTGTGGCTGCCAGACACGGGGATTTTATATACATTGCCTCTGAAGAATCGGCCATCCGTGAGATCTGCCCCAGGCCTGACAGTGTCTGGATGCCGCGGGCCGGGGAGCCGGTGATCGGAAGATTAAGAAAGGAGCCATTATCCGAGGCACCGATCGGAAGTAATATGAAGAAAGAGTATGAGGTGATGTAATGGCCAAAGTCCCTTTGATCTCGGATTTTATTGTTGAACGTGAAAAGGAGAAATGCATCAACTGTCAGGTCTGCTGCAGGATGTGCGCCTTCGACGCCCACCGATATGATCCTGCGACAGAACAGGTTTCAACAGATTCCTCGAAATGCGTGGGTTGTCATTTTTGTGAGAGCTTCTGCCCCACTGCTGCCCTCACCATCAGACGGAATCCATCCGATTCTCGAGAAAATGCCAACTGGCAGCAGGATATCCTGAAGGGCATCACAAAACAGGCGGACACAGGGGGAGTGCTTCTGACCGGGATGGGATGCGACCGGCCTTATCCGATTTATTGGGACCATATCCTTCTGAATGCCTCTCAGGTCACCAATCCCTCGATAGATCCGCTTCGGGAGCCTATGGAACTGAGGACATATATCGGAAGGAAACCCGATTCTCTCAAAATGGAACGCTCAAAAAAGAACAATATATCCCTGAAGAGCAATTTGGGCAAGCAACTGCTCCTGGAGAGCCCCATTCTCTTTTCCGCCATGTCCTACGGCTCGATCAGTCTGAATGCCTGTCGATCCCTGGCCTGGGCGGCATCCGAATTTGGCACCTTTTACAATACTGGTGAAGGGGGTTTGCACAAAGACCTCTATCCATATGGAAAGAATACCATTGTACAGGTGGCCTCAGGCCGATTCGGGGTGCACGCCGAATATCTGAATGCAGGTGCAGCCATAGAGATCAAGATCGGTCAGGGGGCAAAACCCGGGATCGGAGGGCATCTGCCGGGCGAGAAGGTGGATCTGGAGATCAGCCGAACCCGGATGATCCCGGAGGGATCGGATGCCATCTCCCCTGCACCCCACCATGATATCTATTCCATCGAGGATCTGCGGCAACTCATCTATGCCCTCAAAGAGGCCACACAATACCGGAAGCCGGTGGGTGTGAAGATATCCGCAGTGCATAATGTAGCTGCCATAGCCACCGGTATTGTCCGGGCGGGGGCCGATTTTGTAAGCATTGACGGATTGCGCGGCGGCACGGGCGCAGCCCCGACCATTATCCGGAATAACGTGGGCATCCCGATTGAACTGGCCATTGCTGCAGTGGATACCCGTCTGCGCGAAGAAGGTATCAGGAATCAGGCATCCGTGATCGCAGCCGGCGGATTCAGAAACAGCGGCGACATCATCAAGGCCTTGGCACTGGGTGCGGATGCCGTATATATAGGCACATCCGCGCTTGTGGCCATGGGGTGCCATATCTGCCAGAAATGCTATACAGGGAAGTGCAACTGGGGGATTGCCACCCAGGATCCCTATCTCACCAAAAGGCTGAATCCTAAAATCGGGGCCCGCAGGCTGACTAATCTTCTGCGTGCATGGTCTCTGGAGATCAAGGAGATGCTCGGCGGCATGGGGATCAACGCCATCGAATCCCTCCGGGGAAACAGGGAGGCATTGAGGGGGGTGGGCCTTTCGGATATGGATTTGAAAATTTTGGGTATAAAGCCGGCAGGCGAGGCTTGGTAATAAATATTATAGCCGTACTGAGTATAAGAGGTTTTCATAAATGAAGAAGATTATGATTCACGAGGAATATTGCATGGGCTGCAGGCTTTGCGAGATTCACTGCCTGGTCCAGCACTCAAAATCAAAGGAGATTATCAAGGCATATAAGGGTGAATATCCAAAGGCCATGTCCCGGCTTGTGATCGAGGAAAAGGGTTATCATTCCTTTGCGCTTCAATGTCGCCACTGTGAGGAGGCCCCTTGCCTGGAGGCATGTATGACCGGAGCCATGCATCGGGACCCAAAAACGGGTGCAGTCATATGCGAAGAAGAGAAATGCGTGGGATGCTGGATGTGCATCATGGTCTGCCCCTTCGGTGTCATCGCCAGGAATACTGAGGGGAAAAAGGCGGCATCCAAATGCGACCTGTGCGGCGGTGAAACGGAACCGGTCTGTGTGAAAAACTGCCCTAACGAAGCCATAACACTCGAGGATTGAAAAAATGATCAGCGCAAAATATCTTATCATTGGAAACTCAATTGCCGCAATCAATGCCATTGAAGGCATTCGAGAGATGGACCGGAAGGGAAGCATCATCCTGATCTCCGATGAGCCTTCTCATGTATATTCAAGGCCCCTCATATCCTATTATCTGGCGGAAAGGATCCATGAGGACAGCATGTCCTATCGCACTTTATCCTTTTATGATGATCATCAGGTCCGGACATATTTAGGGCGCAGGGCCGTCGGATTAAATGCGTCGGACAAAAGGGTCATCCTGGACGACCAGACCGAAATCGGGTTTGAAAAATTACTCCTGGCCACCGGCGGGGTCCCTTTTATCCCTGAAATTCAGGGGAGTTCGCTTCAGGGGGTCTTCACTTTCACTACATTGGAGGATGCCAAAAACCTGAAGGAATTCATCAAGCTCCATAAGGTCCGAAGGGCTGTAGTCCTGGGCGGCGGTCTCATCGGTTTGAAGGCCGCGGAAGCCCTGATTTCCCTCAAAATTCAGACCATTATCATTGAACTTGCAGATCGGTTACTGAGCGCCACCTTCGATCAGACAGCATCCATGATCATTGAACATGCCCTGAATCATATAGGTTGCGCCATCATGAAACAAAATACGGTTAAGGCATTCATTGAAGGGAAGGATGGCAGGATTGGCAGCGTCCTGCTGGAAGACGACTCCAGGATCCTCTGCGATCTGGTCATCATCGCTATCGGCGTGCAACCCAGAATTGATTTTGTGCAAGGCACAGGTATAGAGATCAATAAAGGGATCCTTGTGGATGACTCACTTCAGACCAGTGTCAAATCCATATATGCTGCCGGGGATGTGGTGGAGTGTTATGATTATATCATAAACAAAAACAGGCCCATGGCCATATTGCCCAATGCTTCCAGACAGGGCCGGATCGCCGGCCACAATATGGCGGGTGGTAAAAGGGAATATAAAGGGAGCCTTGCCATGAATTCTATAGAGATTGCCCATATTCCTACAGTATCTGTGGGTCTCACGGATCCAACCCTCATCACGGACCCGGAAAGGCAAAAGCGGATCGAGGTGCTTCAATATGTCAGAGAAAAGGAGAACATTTATCAAAAGATCATTATCGAGGGAAACAGGATCATCGGTGTGATATTGATCGGAAAGATCGATCGCGCAGGCATATACACTGGATTAATCAAGGACAAAACGGACATTTCCTCTGTCAAGGATCACCTGCTCAAGGAGGACTTTGGTCTTCTCTCCCTGCCCAAAGCATACCGCAAACACCTGGTCACAGGGCAGGGGATAGAGGTATAAATTTAAAACGCAACTTGTGGTTGTGCGGAGTATACATACGACATGGGAAACACTATGAAGATCGATGCAAAAGGGATTCATTACAAGGATCTGAATGAGGGAATCCGTCAGGCGATTCAAAACGGAACCCAGGAGATAGTTCTGAAAAATGTGAATGGTCAGCGCTATATCGGAGACGGATTGTACGGTGATATCCAAATCAGGATCAATGGCACCCCAGGTAATGATCTGGCCGCCTTTATGAATGGACCATGTGTTCATCTATTCGGCAATGGCCAGGATGCCATCGGCAATACCATGAATGCGGGTAAAATCTTGATCCATGGACACGCTGGTGATATCCTTGGCTATGCCATGAGGGGCGGGAAAATCTTTGTCCGCGGGGATGTGGGTTACCGGGTGGGCATCCATATGAAGGCCTATCAGGATTCCCACCCTGTGATTGTGGCCGGAGGCAAGGCAGAAGATTTTCTGGGTGAATACATGGCCGGAGGCATCATCATGATCCTGGACTTGGAAAGAGATCCCGGAAGGCCCATTGTTGGAGATTATTGCGGGACCGGCATGCATGGTGGTGTTATTTACATAAGAGGTGAGGTGGCGGAACATCAACTGGGCAGGGAGGTGAAGGCCTTTCCTATCAATGAAATCGATCAAAAAAACCTCGAGAGCTATATCACGGAATATGCCCGGGATTTTTCACTCGATCCAGGGAAAATACTCAAGGGCCCATTTTGCAAGCTCATGCCCTATACCCATCGTCCCTACGGAAAGTTATATGCATATTAGAATTCGTAAAAGGTCATCTCGGCTTAAGCATTGCCTTTTTTGAGTGCCCTTAATCCGACTGAGTCGTAAAATGTACTCTTAATAAGGTACTCGTAAAAAGTCATTTCGGTGCTTAAAGGAATTTTTTTAAGGCTCTAAGGCTTCGCTTCGCTAAATTTGTCGAACTCGGGCTTCGCCCTCAGACAACGACAAATTTTAGCGCTCCGCTGCGCTAAGAGCCTTGGACAAAAATTCCAATGCGCTCCTCAATGACATTTTTACGAGATCATCACCTATATATGTTACCTTGCAAAAGGTCCCTTTGCTCAGGCATCCGCTATTTTACGACTCCACTTTGCCAAGGGCCTCCGGGAAAAAAGCCCATCGTGCCGCCTCAATAACATTTGTACGAATGTGGGGAGGGAGGAAGGGGGAAGAAATTGTGAGCAACATCCATAATGCGGCCCCAAGGATATTCTCCGAAGGTCGGCTGGCAACACCAGCTATAATGGCCACCCAAGGATAATTTTATGAATGTTAGAGAAAATGGATAGCGTACGCACCTCCTTTCCCAAGCGAGGGGTATATGCCTTGAGGTGATTGTGGACGAGTTCAACAGCCTGTAGGCGAAGCTTCGGAGAAGCAAACCGATTGTCTGAGCCCGGAGGGCGAGTTGCGGTTTGCCCGAAGCGAGCCGTACAGGATGTATACGAGGTAACCCAGAAC
>JBLIRM010000240.1:0-5130 GCA_049472295.1 bacterium
GAAGGGCTTCAAGTCCACCCAACTTCTTGCTATGGTTGACGCGGCACTGGAGTAACGGGAAGACTCTCTTCAGAAGAGCTGCAGGGAATCATTATATTTTTCCCTGAATTTTATCCTCCCGGATTTTGATAACCTCGTAAAAAAGTCATTGAGCAGAGTATCACGAATTTTTCCTGCACTAAGCACATCTTTTGCCAGTCTCCCTGCACAATATCCGATATATTTCCCCTGGCTCCGGGCCCCTGGTGCGAAGAACATGCTGATGTCCGCCTATAGAGATCAATAGAGCACTTCCTGATATATGCCCCTATAAAGACCAATAAACTAGTTTCCTGATATTCGCCTGTAGACACCAATAAACTACTTCGATGTCAATCAAGAAATGTCATTTCGAGCGAAGCGAGAAATCTTAAGATTTCAGAGGCTATTCCGAGTGAAAAGGGGAAACTTCTTTGGCTCCTCGAAATTGCAGATTATCATTAATGGATATTAACAAAGGCGGAACCTTTGCTGATCCTGCTTTGGCTTCTGAGGATTTACGTTGGATTTATTCCTTAAACTTCTTCCTGAATCCTACAAGACCGACAAGGCAAAAACCAAAGAGAAGCATGGTGGCTGGTTCAGGGACTGGTACACATTTCGAATACATGTTTGCATATTTAATATCTATTAGAGTCGTACCCGGTTTTGGTATAATCATAATAGATTCACTGCTTGGTTGAGGATCTATTTCAAATATCCAAGTTGAAGAAAGCAATTCTCCAATATTTTTTTCAACAGGTTGAGGCACAGGCTCCTGAACACTTGGTACTGTCTCTCCTGCTGGCCATGTAAACTCATAGTAGTAGTCGGGTTCCGACAGGTCGCTGGTCCTATCCCACTCCATGTAAAACCATACAGTCTTAGAATTGCCTTCTACATATAGATTATCTAACTCGAATTTATATCCAAGAATATTAATCTTAGTTTCAGTACTAGGATCTTGGAATATACTTGTTTCCGGATCATCCCATATTTTCTTATCTGAAGCTCGATCCGCCCAGTCAGGTTTCCAATCTTCACCAATAGGCGTAGCTGATGCAACGCTCAAAAATATGTTTAACAGAAATATAAGCACAAATGTGACGAAACATAACCTTTTCATGATACCCTCCTCTTTATCCTTTTGTTATTATTAGAAGCTTTTAGATAAAGAATCTGAATAGGTTTTGTTTTCAAAGCTACAGTTTAAATTTATCGACTTTCTCTTAAAATCTATATCTAAGCTGATTGGAACTTGCCTTCCTAGATTAAAGAATAGGCAGGATTTTAACTTTTGTCAAGATAAATATTCGAGAGGACTTTACCAGAAAGTGAAAAAGGGTAATAAATTACCGGAGAAGGGACATCGCCGGAAAGTGGAAGATACTCTGAAAAGGCCAAATGGAGTTCCAACGATGACAGATTCAGTCACACCAATAGAATAGAGATATTGGAAGGGTACTGATATTGATGCTGCGGGTCCCTACCAGCACGGGTCGCCCTGTCTTGTAGACATCTATTACCCCTTCCATCAGTTTTGATCGTATTGCATATTTATGGATCCGTATTGTCAAGTGGCGTATGCTCCGCACCCTTTGCACAGGGCATTGGTCACCCCAGCCCAGGATCGTGGCATCTCATGGCTGAGCTCAAATCCCGATTGAGGACCACTACCATGCTCATCAGCCACGATATCAGCGTGATCACCCGGCTTTCGGACAACGTGGCCATCATGTACGGGGGCACAGTGATGGAATACGGGCCTGTGAAGGATATCCTCTCCTCAAAATCAAAATCCAAGCATCCCTATATCGCGGCCCTGCTTGCATCCATACCCAGCCAGAAACACATCCGTGAAAAAGGAAATTATAGGAACTTGCTTTATGGATAAAAGTATAGACAGGGTTTCCACTTTTGTCAAAACAAATATTCAAAGGATATTTAGCAGAAGATGAAAAGGAGGATAATTTACAGGAGAGGGAGAATAAAAGGAGTGGTGGAAATACTCTAAAGACACCAAAAAGTAGCCCAAATATGAGAAATTCAGGCACACCATCAAAAATTGGTTAGAAATAATATATGATGGAATTATAGAAAAGGTGCTGTTTGACATCAGCAAATGATGTTTCCCCTTTGATGCTGTCTCCTTCAACGTCTTCACCAATTCTGTATTGATAGGCCCAGTCAATGGCAAAAGACCCAAAGGTGATTCCAATGCCCATTCCAATACCATAGAAGTCATCCGGGTTTCCGCTGGCCGGTTCCGGATCATAGAACATCCCTGAGCGAAAAGAGAGCGTCATTTTCTTGAGGATGAAGACATATTCGCCGCCCATTCTGATATGATGGGTCGGCTTGATTGAACTCTCACCCTTTGGAAGACCGGTGATGGGGTCCATCTTATTTCCTGAAGGGTCAATAATCACATAGTCGTCCCATTCCATCCTATAAATGTCAAAGTCAAAGATGAGACGATCGGTGGGCCTTACTGCCAGACCAATCCCATATGCAAGGGGCATTCTGAGCTTCAGATCCTCGGTCAGAGAATTCTGAACAATATTTTCTTCAGGATCAATGTATCGGATCTGATGTCTTAATCTCCTTCCTTTATGTTTGAGTCGGGCGGTAAACGGGGTTTTGACCACTGCTCCAAAGGTAAAATATTGGTTTATGTCCCATAAGAGACCAAAATTCATATTAAATCCTGAGTAGGAATAATGGTCGATCCTTTCCACATACGTATCGCCAAGATTGATGACATTTCCATCAGAGAGGATCCATTGGCCCAGTTCGCGGTGCTCCTCGATCCATCCATTATCTGAGAATTTATCCGACCAGAAATTCAGGGTCATGCCCAAAAAAAGGCTGGGTGTTAAGAAGACCGCCATGGCAGGAGAAAGCGCTCTGAGATTTCCCTCTTGCCTGTAATTGACGTTTGACGTATAGGATAGATTAGAAGGCCAATTGGGATCATCGCTGGCATCAAATTTCCACTGAAATTGCATCTTCCGGTCCAGGCTGTAAAGATTCTGGTAATTCAAGGATATGATGATATTTCTATCCAGCCACATAAAAGGATAGGCCATACTCAGATAGTTCAGGTCTTCATTGGATATCTTATATTCATTTGAGGCATCTTGAGATCGAGTAAAGGAGAATCTTTCTCCTCTGGCATCATAATTTGCCACCACGCTAATCTCGGGTCTAAGTAAATGTTTCAAACCAGCCGGGTTCCATGAGGCGGCTGTTGCATCATCAGCAAAGGCGATAAAGGCGCCTCCCATTCCCAGTGCCCTGGCGCCTGAACCAACGGGATTCAGAGATGAGGAGAATTTGATCTCAGGCTCCAGAGGGAGCTGTGCTGAGGAAAGAGGACAAAAAAGGAAAGAAAGGGTGATGATCTGAATCAAGAGTAGTATCGCAATGAAAACCGATGTATTGAGATTAGATGTATTGAGCCTAAAAGATACAATGACACCTTTTGCTCTATAGATTGGAAATAAAGCACTCCTTAAATTCATACCTCTCTCCTAAGGACAAAGGGAATGGAACTGCAATCCCACCCACATATGAAACAGAGCCATCCTTTAAAAGATTCTTATTTTCATCACTTCCATAAGATAGATGGATAAAGATCATGGATCTCGATGATTCCTTTTTTGTGGGTATCATTTTCCAGCCCTTTTCAGGGTCGTAAAGATAATATTCTTGAAAATCAAAATAGGGATCTTCCGGCAAAAGTATCCCTATTTCAACCTCCGATTCCGGATCCATGCCTGTAATCTCAAATTTCCAAAAACCATATCTAAAATTCAGCCTGGGTGGTGAAAGATCTGAAATGTTGGGGTCGTTTCGATCTAATGCTGTAATATTTTTGAGTGATATAGGGGTGTTTGGATCTGCTCTCAGGGAAAAGCCGATTCTACCCTGGCCGGTCTCTGAATCAAAACCTTTACCTGTGGAAGTGGCGAAAACAATCGTATTGCTGTCCAGCCAGTCCGGAGAACCATCCTGGTTTATATCCCCAGGCCCTTCTATATAATCCAATATGCCATCCATATCCGAATCCATTGTTTTTCGTGCTTGAAGCGTATTTCCAAAGGCCCCCAGATTAATCTTTCCCCCATTGGGTTCAGGCTCCAGAGAAAAGTCCGAATTCGGGTCTCCTGCATCAATACAAGTGGAATAGGCCTTGAGGTGATAATCCCCTTGATTTGGATTGACAAAGTAAGGATCTGAATAGATATTTTCCTTCTCGAATCTGGATAATTCTTTGCTGGAGGAGAAGCGGGTTGAAATATTATTAAAACTGTAAGTATGAACTACCTGATTAATCAGATCAGGATCAATACCAAAATCACTGTTTGTATCCATATAGACATATAATGGATAATTGGAATCGCTCATAATATTGTTTTTACATGTCAGGCTTGGAATTGGTGAGTTGGCATCCGCCAATTTTCGAACGTAGATACAACGCTCGGTTCGGGCAATGGTATTGTTGATAAGCTCCAGATTTTGTCCTGTTAAAAGAACGCCTCTTTCACAGGAATGGATAATATTATTGGAAATGTTCATGAAATCATGAGATACAAAGATGCCACGGCCCCCATTTTTTATAGTGAATCCTTTGATTTGGGCCTGATAAGCGCCATAGATCACCGTTTCTTTCCCTTCCCCATCGATTATAACCCCGTTGGGATCTATCTCATTGGGATCTTCTTCTCTTCCACTCTTCAATATGATCCCGGATTTCAAAATAATAGCGTTCCCATCTTGATATATGCCATATATTCCCTTTTTTACGATAATGGCATCACCAGGGACTGAATTTTTTATCCCATCTGAGATATTCTGATAATGATCAGGGATGAGAATAGTTTTTCTCGGCGCAGGGACCAATTTGACATAGTCGAAGAAAGTCCCATAAGTGGAATCCCAGTCGGTCTCATTTCTGATCGTAATCATATGTTCCCCTTGCGCAATAGATCCGAGCCAGAAGTCATACTGCCGGAAGTATGCTTCCCGCTGAATCCACTTTCCTCCCAAAGGATGGATGGGATGCCCGTCAAAAAAGATGCCCAGATATTGACCCCCATATTGACCGGA
>JBLIRM010000241.1:0-5056 GCA_049472295.1 bacterium
GGGACATAGAATCCCGGTATGGTATTGTGAAGACTGCGGAAAACATACTGTGATAACTACTAAGCCCACGAGATGCATCCACTGCAATTCCGACAAAATCTATCAGGACAACGATGTTCTTGATACCTGGTTCAGTTCGGCACTCTGGCCTCACTCTACTCTCGGTTGGCCTGATGATACTGAGGACTTGGCTTTCTTTTATCCCACCACAGTAATGGAGACAGGATACGATATACTTTTCTTCTGGGTGGCGAGAATGATAATGATGGGCCTTAAATTTATGGAAAACATCCCGTTCAAGGATATTTACCTCCATGCCCTGGTGAGAGATGAAAATGGACAGAAGATGAGCAAGTCCAAGGGAAATGTCATAGATCCTCTGGTGATGATGGATAAATACGGTACAGATCCCTTCCGTTTTACACTGACTGCCTTGACTGCCCAAGGTCGTGATATTTGCCTTTCTGAAAAAAGGATCGAAGGATATCGCCACTTTGCCAATAAGATCTGGAATGCCTCCAGATTTGTCTTGCTCAATCTGGATGGATTCTCGCCCGGTCAGCCCAGGGAGAACAGCCTTGCCGATCGATGGATTCTGCACAGGCTGAATAACATCACTCAAGAGGTGACCTGCATGTTGGCGGAGTATCGTTTCAATGATCTGGCTAATCTTCTCTATCAGTTCTGGTGGCATGAATTCTGTGACTGGTATATTGAAATGGCGAAGGAGTCACTCTTGCCGGAGGCGGATCCTCTTTCACGTCAGGCCGCACAAGAGACCCTTGTGACCGTGCTGGAACAGGGCCTTCGATTACTTCATCCAATTATGCCCTTTATAACGGAGCATATCTGGCAAAGCATTCCACATCAGGGGGAGAGCATCATGATAGCCCCATGGCCGGAATATGACGGAAGGTTGTATGATCCTGAAGCAGATGAACAGCTTTCGCTCCTTATGGCAATCATCAAGGCCATTAGAAATATCAGGGGGGAGATGAATATCCCGCCGGGGGTCCGGCTGGAGGCCATGATCAAGACCAGTGATCAGGAAAAGGCAGCGATCATATTGAAATACGCACAATATGTAGAATCACTTGGAAAGCTCGAAAATCTCAAATGCAGCCCTGATATCATCAGACCCAATACCGCAGCCACTGCCATCGTTAGAGATCTGGAGATATATATCCCGTTAGAGAAGGTGCTCAATTTTAAGGAAGAATCCGAGCGTTTAAAGAAGGAACTTAAAAAAATCAATAGGGACCTGGAATTCCTTCATAAAAAGCTGGCCAATGAGGATTTTATCGGTAAGGCCCCTGCTGATGTCGTAAAAAAGGATAAGGATCGCTCCTTGGAACTCAATCATAAGAAGGAAAAGATCGAAGATGTCTTGAAAACGGTTAACGAATATCTAAAGGAGACCAATTCCATTGTCTCTTAAATCCCGATTCAGGTCTAAAAGGATATGGGATGAATTGATTGATTACGCCTTGTCCGAGGATGGCGCGCGGACAGACTGGACCAGCCTCGGCCTCTCGAATGCCCATAAAAAGGTTCATGCAACCATTTTTTCCAAACAGGATTTTATATTGGCCGGTTTGGATATCGCTGCACAGACCTTTCACCGTTTGGCTGACACCCCGATTGTCTGGATGACGGAGGTAAATGATGGAGAAAGGGTGATGGCCGGTCAGCCTCTTGCCCGTCTTGCGGCAGAGGCCTGGGTGATTTTAGGGGGCGAAAGGGCAGCCCTGAATTTTTTACAAAGACTATCGGGTGTTGCCACTGTGACCAGAAGCTATGTGGATAAAGTCGCAGGAACAAGAGCCAAGGTGGTAGATACCCGAAAAACCACTCCGGGCATGAGGGGTTTGGAAAAATATGCAGTCCGCTGCGGTGGAGGATACAACCATCGTTTCGGTCTCAATGATGGTTGTCTCATAAAGGATAATCATATACGTCTTGCCGGTAGTATCAAGGAAGCAGTTGGGACAATCCGTCAGAATATTCCCCATCTCTGGAAGATTGAAGTGGAGGTCGAGACCCTGGAACAGCTCAAGGAATGCCTTGGCCTTGGGATTGAAGCGGTTCTTCTCGATAACATGCCTGTTTCCATGATGAAACAGGCTGTGGAAATAGTCCAGGGGAAAATGCTGGTTGAGGCCTCGGGTGGGATCAATTTGGATAATATTGCAGAGGTTGCTCAGACCGGAGTTGACTTGATTTCCATAGGTGGACTGACCCATTCTGCACAGGCTGTTGACATAAACCTGGAATTGGATTGATACCTGGAATATCTCCATAATATATCATAGTATATTACCTTATATATTACCTTTGGACTCTGGCATTCGAATTAATGGAAGGCCGCATCAATCCTTCATGACAATCCGCAAATTGATATCATTTGAACCTATAACTATATAAATTTAAATATATTTTATATTATGATATCAGAAAGAACTTTAAGTGATGGCCCAATAGGATCAGTGTGGATAAATTTTAAGGAGATTGATTCTACAAATGAAAAGGCGCACGCATTGGCTTTTCAGGGAGTTCAGGAAGGCACTGTGGTCACAGCGGATCGGCAGACAAAAGGGAGGGGCCGGAGAGGAAGACATTGGTATTCACCCGAAGGTGGCTTGTATTGCTCAATCATACTTCGACCGGATATATCGCCTGATGAGACCGTAATGTTTGAAAGGATGGCAGGAATTGCTTTGTGGGAAACCATCAATCATTTTGTCCCGGAGAAGGCCAGGGTGAAGGTGCCCAATGATATCTTAATCAAAGGGAAGAAGGTGGCAGGGATTTTGATCGAGGCTAAATGGCGAAAAGGTAAGCTGCATCACCTCATCACAGGTGTCGGGATCAATTGCACAGGGGATCTTGATTCCCTGCCCAAGGAGCTGAATGCAAGAATAACGAACATCTCAAATGAAAAAGGCCGTTTGGTTTTACCCTCGGAAACCCTGAATATTCTCATTCAGTTTATGAATAAGTGGTATAGCATCCTTATGTCCGGTGATATTGATGCGATATACCGTCGATGGAAGGCATTGGTTGAGGAGGGGATGGCTTGTCCAAATTGTTATTAGCCCTGGATGTGGGAAACACGACAATACTCATGGGATTATTTAATCGTACCCGTCTCATGAGGGACTGGCGCTTTTTTACCAGGAAGGAACAAACCTCCGATGAGATTGCCTGGCTGGTCATGAGTGCACTCCAAAGCATCAATATCAGGCCGGACCGCATTGAGGGTGCCATTATTTCCTGTGTGGTGCCTTCTTTGACAGATCGATTAATTGAGATGTGTGCGCATTATCTCGGATGTGTCCCTTTGGTCATAGATCCTGGTCGAGAGGAGTATTTTCCTGTAGATTATCCTGATCCTGCTCAAATCGGTGCTGATCGAATTGTCAATGCAGTGGCAGGTACGGAAAAATACGGCAGCCCGCTGATCATTATCGATTTTGGAACGGCAACCACCTTTTGCGCCATATCCAAGGAGGGGGCGTTTATAGGAGGATGCATTGTTCCGGGTATAGGCATCTCTTCAGATGCCCTGGTCGAACATGCTGAACGTCTCACATCCGTGACATGGGTCAGACCCCGGTGCATCATTGCAAAGAATACTGAGGATGCCATCAGGGCCGGTCTGTTATTCGGATATGCATCTCTTGTGGACGGTATTGTGGAGAGGATGAAAAAGGAAATGGGGGCTATTCCATCCGTGGTTGCAACCGGAGGGTGGGCATCGCTCATTGCCGAGGAGGCAAAATGCATTGAAAGTATTGATCCTTATTTAACCCTTGAAGGATTAAGGATCATTTATGATAAAAAGGTTGGAAAAGAAAAAAAACATAAACACAGTTCCAAAAAATAATTGAACAATATCCCAATCATCAATATTCAGATCATATGTATCTTGCGAAGATAGAGGAATATTTCTTTAAATATCGAAGGCACGGAACCATTCTCTCTCCTCAAAACTGGCTGATTGCAGAGCGGTGGGAGCAAATGGGCATTCCTATCCATATTGTGGGTAAAGGGATCAAGGAGGCATGTCGCAAATTCAGATCGACTCATCAGGAAGGTGAGGAGCGAATAGATATGTTGACCTATTGTGAGCCTGAGATCCTCAAATTATGGAGGGATCATAAAAAGGCCCTTTTAGGGTCACCCGAGAACGGGACCAAGGGCTTATCTTCTATGGATAATGAACAGAAACCGATTCCGGAGATGATCCGTAAAAGGCTCGAATCCATCCGACAGAACTTGTGTGCAGAAGCCAAAGAATCCGGTTCCTGGGGGGATATAAAGGTCAAGGCCCTTGCCGGGATTGGCTGGTCGAGTGCGCTGGATGCGATTGACCGGGAGGATTGCGAAGGGGATTCCATAGATATCGATGCCGTCGAAAGAAGACTTTCAGTTTTGGATAGGGCCTTAATAAATGCATTGCTCGAACTCCTTTCGAAAGAAAAGAAAGCGGATTGGACCAGGGAGATCGAAGAGAGGCTTTCTGCCTATAAAAATCAGATGGATGAAAATAGTTACAGAGAGACCGTAGAAATGGGTATCGAGAGCCTTCTGAGGGAGAGACTCAATGTGAGGAGGATTAGCCTTTATGTCACCTGAGCAACAAAGGATGAAAAAGGGATCCTGTCAGGAATGCAATGATTCGGGATGGATCATAGCAGAGGAGGATGGGGTGGAGACCGTCCGAAGATGCAGGTGTTTTCAGACGAAACGAAAAAAGCAGCTTTTGGCATCTGCCAGGATTCCTTTCAGGTATAGACATTGTACGTTTGATATTTTTGAAACCGCGCCAAAGGGGAAGACTCCTCCGGAGTTACAGGGAACCAATCAGGTCAATCTTTCCATGGCAAAGGATCTGGCAGAAGATTTTGTCCGCAAATACCCTATTATAAAAAAAGAGGGATTATTCTTTCCATCCCAAAGCAAGAGTTCCTCCTAAGATGCCCATGATTGAGCCGATTAGGCCGACAGGCTCTGGAGGGAACACACTAAATATCAATGCTATGATTGAGAACAC
>JBLIRM010000025.1:0-24011 GCA_049472295.1 bacterium
AGATGGCCGGATCTGTATTTTACAGGTGGAAGTGGATGTGAGGGAGGGGTGACTTTTAGTAATAATTCTGACGGACCTATCATCTGCCTGACATGTCATAATATTCATGCTGCCGCAACAGACCAAAATGGCGGGATCTCCAAGGATGGAGACACTACGGACCCTGAAGGTCATGGAAAGCTCTTGGTCAAGGATAATTTGTCCACAGAAGAAGGAAGTGATATGTGCAGGGATTGCCATAATTTTAGCAATAACTAAAAAGGAGGTTATTTTTTCAATAAAATAAATTTTACGAATGACAAAAATGGATGTATAATATTTAAAAGTGCCTTAAAAGACACAAGAATTTATCTAACCTTATATTATTGGGGGGGAGAGGAAAAAAGGCCATCCGACTGAATATAATGGTTAGGAAATCAAAAAAGGGGTTATGTGCGTCAGGCCATGGAGGTATTACTAATGGTTAGGAAAAGGATCTTTAGGTCCAAGATATGGTTTTTCACCCTGTTTTTGCTCCTCTCTGCTTTTATCTCCGTTCATACCGGACCCTTTTGTCGCAATGCGGCAGCCCAGGTTACAGACGACAGCCTGGAGGTCCATAATGGGAGTCAGAATGATTCCTATCAAAATGCAACGATTCTTCTCCCCGGAGAATATCCTGATCTGGTATGTCTGGATAATGATTGGTACCGGATCACCATACCCGACACAGGTGACCTGGCTAAGGCAAATCTAAGGGTGACCATCCAATTCTCTCATGCCCAAGGGGACCTGGACATGAGGCTCCATTCCACCAGCACAACCCCAACTGATTATAATGCTATTGACGAATCAGCCCTTACATCAAATAAAGAAGTGGTATCCGCTTCCCTTCCTCCGGGGGATTACCTGGTCAGGGTCTTTGGATTCCTGGGTGAAATCAACGAAAATTATGATATGAGCGTTGAAATATTGTATGCCTGCCAGAACGCCCCATACGGATGGATGGACATTAGTGAGGGTGAACAGGCCATTCCCTTAGCGGATGATGATTATCAAGAAATCTCCATCGGTTTTAACTTTGAGTTCTACGGACTCACATACAATACGGTAAAGGTTTCATCCAACGGATACCTTACCTTTGCCAATGAGGCAGATCCCTTTTTCAATGCCTCTTCACCCACACCCATCAGGGCGACTCACAAAAACGCACCCCCTGAGAGTATTTTTGTCTACTGGACCAATCTGCGGCCCGACCAGGGCGGAGGGATCTTTTACAAACTGGATGAGTCCAATCCCGACTGCAAAAAACTGATTGTGGAGTGGAGGAACGTTCCAAGGGACTTTACTGCTCAAGGCATCACCTTCCAGGTGGTTTTGTTCGAATGTACAAACCAGATATTCTTTCAATATCAGGATCTGGTCTTTTCTTCCCAAAGCGACGGCTACAGCCTTGGCGCCGGGGCAACCATAGGTGTGGCGGATGGCCGAAAGACTGCAAACAGCAGCATTAGAATCGCAACCGAATATCTCTATAAACAACCCTTATTGACCAATCAGAAGGCACTCATGTTCACCCCATCCCTGGACGCCCCCCTGAATGTCCTCTCAAGCAGTCCTGCGGACGGCGAAGAGATTGAAAATCTCAATCAAGGCATGGAGATCCTTTTCAGTCAGCATCTGGACGAGAGCACACTGGCCGGGGCCTTTACAATCGCTCCTTTCGTAGATGGCAACTGGATGCTCAATCAAAACCGGATCTTTTTTGACCACTCCGCCTATGCTTTTACAGAGGCCACATCCTACGAGGTTACCATCTCACAGAGTCTGATCAGGGATGTGTTCGGAAACGGCCTGTTCGGCGGCAATTACATTGTCTCCTTTGATACCAGCGGATCGGTCACACCCGAGCCGGACATCCGGGTTTCACCCGATTCGCCTTATGACTTCGGAGATGTGGATGTAAACGGCACATCCGAGCTGGTGGTCACCATCTATAATGACGGGGATGCGGATCTGGTGGTTTCGGATATCACACTCTCCGACACCACGAACTTCGTCATGGACGTCTCAGGCGGCAGCGATCCCGTAGGGAGTACTACACCCTCCATTGACCCGAATTCCAGCAAAACCCTGAGTGTCTCCTTCGAACCTCTGTCCGAAGGCACAAAATCATGCACACTCACCATTAGCTCCAATGATCCGGATGATGGCAGTGTGGTCCTTTCCCTCGAGGGAACAGGGATCGGTCCCGAGCCGGACATCCGGGTCACACCCGATTCCCCTTACGACTTCGGAAATGTGGATGTAAATGGGACATCCGAGTTGGTGGTCACCATCTATAATGACGGGGATGCGGATCTGGTGGTCTCGGATATCACACTCTCCGACACCACGAACTTCGTCATGGACGTCTCAGGCGGCAGCAATGCTGTGGGGAGCACTACACCCACCATTGCCCAGGATTCCCTGGGCACGCTGAGTGTCATCTTTGGGCCACTATCGGAAGGCGCGAAAACATGCACACTCACCATAACCTCCAATGACCCGGATAATGACAGTTATGTCCTTTCCCTCCAGGGAACAGGCATGGGTCCCGAGCCGGACATCCGGGTCACCCCCGACTCCCCTTATGACTTCGGAAATGTGGATGTCAATGACACTGCCACCGCGGTGATTACCATCTTTAATGACGGGGATGCAGATTTGGTGGTTTCAGGCATAACACTTACCGACACCACGAACTTCGCCCTAAATGTCACAGGCGGCAGCAATCCTGTGGGGAGCCTTACACCCACCATTGCCCAGGATTCCAGCAAAACGCTGGGAGTCATTTTTGGGCCGCTATCCGAAGGCGCGAAAACATGCACACTCACCATAACCTCCAATGACCCGGATACGCCCAGTCTTGTCTTCGACTTCAGTGGCTCGACCCCAATGCCCCCTTCAATTCGGGTTACGCCATCTACTTCACATGATTTCGGTAATGTTCATACAAATGCATCATCTGTTCTGGTTATTACCATCTTTAATGACGGGGATGCGGATCTGGTAGTTTCAGATATAACACTCTCCGACGACACGGACTTCGAACTGGATGTCACAGGCGGCAGCAATCCTGTCGGGGGCATTACACCCACCATTGCCCAGGATTCCAGCAAAACGCTAAGTATCATCTTTGCCCCGCAGTCAGAAGGAGCGAAAACATGCACACTCACCATAACCTCCAATGACCCGGACAATGCGAGTGTTGACCTCTCCCTTCAAGGAACGGGCATTTTAGCGATGGAAGGCTGGACCACCTTTACGCCCGACAACTGCCTTGGATCCGGCAACTGTCTGACCAGCCCCGTCGTATCGGCATTTCTGTTTGATGACAACGGCACGCTCTGGATTGGGACCAAGCCCTATTTAGATGGCAATACTTCTATGGGAGGCGGTGTTTGTGCGTATAATCTATACACTGGGGCCTTCGCCTGTTTTGATGAAAATGACGGGCTTCAGGGAAATGCCGTGATTGACATTGCCAAGGGACCCCAGGGGGAGATCTGGATTGCAACGGAATCGGATTCTTCAGGCCAGGGCTCGGGTGTGAGCCTGTATTTGGGAGAAGGCATATTCGAGGGTTTTGGCCCGAGCCAGATGGGACTTAGTGAGAATTATCTATTGATTAATGATATTGCCGTAGCGCCCAACGGCCACCTCTGGATTGCAACATTTTTCGATGGGCTTATTGAGTATGATGGTGAGGATTGGACCATTTATAGCTCCACTGGGGAAGATCTTTTTCAGGGGGAATCCATAACCTTTTTAAACGACTATTTCACAAGCATACTGATCGATTCATCAGGCAGGATCTGGATAGGAACAGAGTTGGATGGCCTTTATGTTAAAGATCCCACAGGAAACTCCATCCGTTTTCAAGAAAATTTGACGGGTGAATCTATCTCGGAGATATCTCAGGACCCCAATGGAAACCTGTGGATGGTCAGCATTATAAACAATGAACACAAGCTTCTGTTTCTGGGTCAAAATGCCCTGTCGCCTCTACCCATTGACACCCCTGCAACTCTTGCAATTGTTTCGAATTATATCTATGATCTTTTCATCCACCCTACCACAGGGCATATTTTTATTGCCAGTGATGATGGTTTTTACAAATACGACGGCCAGGGCTGGAGCCATTTTGACCTTTCGAACAGCGGTATTACTTCCCTTTATGTAAACAGTGTTTTTGTGGATCCTTTTGGCGACTATTGGATCGGCACGGAAGAAGGCTTCACCCACTTTAATGCTGCGCCACCCGAAATAGTGGGAAGTATTTATGGGGACACAGGGGGGAGTGAAGATCTTCCGGTTGGCACAAGTATCTTTGTAAAATTCAGTGAACCTATGGACCGGCAATCTGCTGAATCGAGCTTTATGATGATCGATCTGGACAAAGGCAATACAGTCAGCGGTACATTCTACTGGAATGAAGATTCCACCATAATGAAATTTGAACCTTTTTCGTCTTTAGTCTATAATATAGAATATGAAGTCAGAATTTTCGAAAATGCGAAGGATAGGGTAGGTATGGATATCGATTTGAATATTGGTGAAGGGGCCAATTTTCGTTCATATATTCTATCTACACAACCTAAACCATCAACGCCCTCGACCACGAAACCTACCACAAGGAATATCTATACGGGATTTTTCGGTTTGCAGTGGCCGTATTACAATTATACACATTTCAATTATCCTTATTTGACGGGATTTACCGGGAGCAGCAACTTTTTACAAAATATGACAAGTCCTTTCAACCTTCGGTTTCAGACGAGCCCTTATTCCAGTTTCCGATATGCAACGCAGCCTTTCTCACAATTATTTTCCAGTGCCACTTTCGGGATACGGAATTATACGACGCCCCGATATTTCACCAGCAACATATATCAAACCTCCTATCCCTCTTTTGCAGGATCCTTCTATTTATTTCCAAATTATTATAAAATTGATAATGAACCATTCAAAATTCTCTGGGGGGAAGGATTCTAGATATATTTTTTGATAGGTTTTTTTGTTCACGTCAGGTTCTTTAAATCAATTAATCAATTTTTTTAGCCGGCTAAAGGAGTAATAAGTATGTGTATTATTAAAAAGAAATCCATCTATATCATTTTCGCTTTTTTATTTCTTTCTTTTTTGATCTCGCAACCCCGAAACGTTTACAGCCAAATTGATTGGGATTCCAATGCACCGTATGTCGAAGAGGTGACGCCCCAGGACGGACAGACCAGCGTACCGATCGATGCACCCATCTATGTGACGTTCAGTGAACCCATGTATTACTATTCAACGGAATACGCTTTCAGTATTTATCCACCTATAGCTTTCACCATTACAAGTAATTATCTTAACACGGTCTTTAGCCTTCAGTATGACATGTTTCTGAGTTATGGTACCACTTATGAAGTAACCATTGATGCCAATGCCAAAGATCCTGCTTTAAATACTTTGCAACCGACCCCATATGTATGGTCATTTGTAACAGAGGGTAACCCCTGGTCCCACACATATACCATCGATGGGCTGTCACTGGATGAAAATAACGTTCAGGCCCTTTTAGGGGCGGATAATGGAGATGTCTGGGTCGCCTTGACTTCCGGCGATGTATTTCGATTTGACGGCAGCGCATTCCAGAGTATTGCCGAATCGCTCGGAAACGTCTATGACTTTGCCCAGGACAGCCAGGGAAATATCTGGGTGGCCTCAAATGACGGCATCCATGTCTCTGACGGCACTGCCTGGACCCATTACAACACCGGGAATTCCGATCTTTCAGATGACAACATTACATGCATTGCCACAGATAGTATGGACCAGGTCTGGGCTGGAACATCCACATCTGGATTATACCTATTCGATGGCCTGACCTGGACCAATTATGATACTACTGTTCCCAACGGTATTTCCGATAATTGGGTTACTGCTGTCCATGCTGACGCCGATGACCTAATCTGGATCGGCACCCTATCCGGCGATATCGATTCTTTCGATCCTCAAACGGATACCTGGACCAACCATACATCCGATATTTTTACCCAAACCAGTATTGATTCTATTTTTGCAGTCCGTGAGATCGTTTCCAGCCCGGGGAGGATATGGGTCGGCTCAACTGCAGGGCTCTTAAGCTATGATCCTGCACTGGACTCATGGAGTTTGTTTAATCAGGCGGGCGGAGACCTGCTTAATGATTCCTGTGATGCCCTGGTCTGGAAACCCGGCAACACATTATGGATCGGGACGCCGGACGGGATTAACACCTTTGACGGCACGGTTTGGGACTACGTACCCATCGTGGAGGCAGGACCGGGAGTCCTTAAAATGACCCTGGATGCCTATGGACACATCTGGATGGGTACGATCGATACCGTCGGTATCCAAGATAGCCTCAGCACCTATGATGATGATCTCCCCTCGGTGTTGAGCACTGCTCCCTCAGCAAACCAGAAAAACGTATCCAGAAGCACCAAAATCAAAATCACTTTTTCCGAGCCCATGGACCCGGATTCCGTTCTGGGGGCATTGAGCATTTTTCCATCTTTTGCATATACAACTTCCTGGGATGCCCATTTTAGCATACTGACGATCACGCCGAGTTCTAAGTTGAGTTATAGTAGAAAATATACCATCTCTCTGACAACAGCGGCATCCGATCTATTGGAAAATGGGTTGCCCGGTTCGGTTTCGTGGTCCTTTACCACTGTAAAGCAATCATCCACAACGACGACTACCCCAGGCTTCCCTTCGACCGGATTAAACCTGCCCTCTACTTCCCCGTTCGGCCTCTCATCCAGCTTAAGTTTCCTGTCTTTTTCCAGAGGCTTACCGACAAGCTATTCATTTGGCGGACCTTCTCTGCCCAGCAGCTTAATGGGTTTATCAGGTTTATCAAGCCTATACAGCCGGAACCTATACAGCCTGACCAGCAGGCTTGGAGTGTCTTCTTTTAATCTTCCGAGGAGCAGTTTCTTCACCTTTCCGAGCGGACTGAGCAATCTGAGCAACTTATACTCTCTGTCCGGCTTGAGTAATTTTAGGAAACTGTATGGATTTTGATCATGATTTATTGCGGGGTGACTTCGTTCAGTGAGGGCTTGACTGTGACGGTCTTTTGTTTTTGAACCAGGACCTTACCCGGATTCATCCCTTTGGGTTTGCGGACATATTTTTTCCTGGTATATCCGACAATAACCCTTTCTTCATCCCTTTGCCGACTAAAGAAGGCTGCCACACCGGCAGCCTTCTTTATTATTTCATAGGGAATGTCATCCAGTCTCCTGGGATTTTTTAATACAACATGGGAACCAGGGGCATCATATACATGAAGCCAGACATCCTCCGGCCTAGAGAGTTCCGTTGTCAAACGGTCGTTTGCCTTATCCGTTTTCCCGACTAGAACCTCCCAGCGATCGTCAATCTTAAAAGATCTGATTCCGGTGAATGCCTTTTTCTTCTTTCGCTCCTTGCCGCTAATCATAAAGGAAGGAACCGAATGTTTTATCCGCCGATCCCTTGGCAGAATCTTACTTAAATTGGTCTCTATCTGCCTCAAGGCATCCAAATCCTTAATCAATCTCAATGAATCTTCCGCCTTGTCCAATTGACTAAGCAATTCCTCAGTTTCTCTCATCCTGGCCTCAACGACAGAGATTCCCCTTTTTGCCTTTCGGTACCTTTTAAAATATGCTTGGGCATTCTGAACTGCATTCTTGGCTGAATCCAGGGGGATAGTGACTTTGATTCCCTCATGATAGAGATCCGGAAGGGTTATTTCTAAAATGCCTTTAGAGATAAGATGAATGTTGGCCATCATGAGGTCCCCGTAATGTTTCAACTCCTCGGCTTTACCAAGCATTTTCATGTCCTCTCCGAGATTGGCAAGCAGTCGATGATATCTCTTTCTTGCCCGTCTGATATGGTTTTCCAAATCTGTTTTGAGCCCTCTGAATGTCCGGATCCAGTCCACCCGTGCAAAAAAAAATGCCGCAGCCTCGTTCATTTCAGAAAAGACATTTTCAACACCAAAATCTTTTTTTGATTTTATGGGAAAACTGGACAGGATAGGAAAGTCATCCGGCTCATTGGGTATTATAACAACCGGTTTTATTTTATAAATACCATATCTTTTAAAAAATACCAGCATGGTTTCCCACAATCTCTGAAAGGATAAATCCGAATCCCCTTTGAAACCATCGGACAAACCGGACTGAAAAACGATCTCCTGGGCCATGAGCGGACTCAGACCCATGATATGGCGGACCAAAAAATCCGAAAGATCAGCGCCCGGCGCCTCTTTACTAAAAAGCATTTCTAATTCCGAGGATGTTACTTCAAAAGGATTGAGTTTTGAAGGGCTTGGTAATGGTCTGTATTCCTCACCGGGCAGGATTGTCCTTTCTCCATCCTGACTCGGATTCGATGAGGTCAAAATTTTATGACTGCCGGATTCGATCAATACCAGATTAGCATTACAGTCAATCAACTCGGCAATCAGGATCTGCCTTTCAAGGTTATATCCTGCCTTTCGGGGTAAAATGTCCAATTTTATTACCCTGTCCAGTTCCCCCACCCTCATCTCGCTCAATTCTCCCCCCATCACATTCTTGGACAAAGCCATCCCGAATGTATTCTCGAAGCCGGTCTTAGGAGGATGCTCCGATGTGCCATACAGGCCCGTATAAGGGTGTTTAATGGAAAAGACAAGCCAGGCAGCTCTTTTTCCTTTGATATTCAGCCACAGGGTGTCGGCATCTGTCAAAACAACCCTCTTTATCAAGCCGGGACATAACCAGGACCTTAATTCATTGACAATGGCCTTTATAACAAAACAATCCATCACATAGAAACCTTTTTAGCTTTATATCACAGGAAATCAATCCATTAATTTCCCTAAAGTTCTTGTCTTTATTATAAATATGTACGGAGTTAGGATCAAATAGCTGATGCTTTATTTATCTTAAAAAATATAAATGTATATTTTCTATGACATTATACAATTTTTTTTACTCCCTTAAACCCTTAATTATGTATCAGTATCTATAACCATTACATAATTTGTTGATTTTTTTGCTGTTGTTTTTTTATATATTTTTATTATTTTTGGCACCCCCTTTGCTAAAAAGGTTATAAAAGGCGATTATTATAAAAATAATTACTTACAAATGAATAAGGAGGAAATGGTCCTAATAACCATTAATAAAAAGGAGGTTATGGCGATGAAAAAGAAAGAGGTCCTTTTTCTCATCTTTCCGATCCTGCTGCTTTTTGTCTTCTTAATCCTCTGTCCTCAGCCTGTTTCAGCTTACTATGGAAGCCTATTAGGCTATGGTTCATATGGTTTGGGAGGGCTCTACGGTTTGAGCGGGCTCTATGGCCTGGGAGGGCTCTATGGCCTGAGCGGACTCTACGGCCTGGGAGGGCTCTACGGCCTGAGCAGCCTTTATGGCCTGGGCAGCCTATATGGTTTGGGCGGCCTCTATGGCCTGGGAGGGCTCTACGGCCTGGGAGGGCTCTACGGCCTGAGCAGCCTATACGGACTGGGCGGACTCTATGGCTTAAATGGTCTCTACGGTCTTGGTGGCATGAACAGTCTGGCTTACCAGATACTGGGTACAGGATTTCTTTTAAACCAATTAGGCCTTCTGGATATCAATACAACTACGACCACACCGACGGCCACCACACAGGCATTATTGCCACTCATACCGTTCTCCCCAGTGTCACTGTCACCTCTTCCATCGCTACCACTGCCTTTAGCAGGTATAGCCGGTACAACACTCCTGCCCCTCTATATAGCTGAGCAAACCGGCACCTGGCTTGGTGAATGGTTTGCTGTGGATTCCAAGGCCACAGGGATACTTGCAGGTCCCATGACCCTTGATGTTGTTGAAGACGCTTTCACTGGAGCAGTTTCAGGTTTTGCAGTGCTTGAACTGAATGCATTTCTGGGTGCAGGGGTCAGTCTAAGCGGAACTATATCCAATAATATTGTGACACTTCAGGGTGCGGTTCAGACCTCATTCGGTCCAAAACCTCTCACTGTGGATATTATCTGTACTGTTGACACGCCAACCCATCTGAGGGGAACCTATCAGGTGGCTGATTATCAGGGTGGTAACGTTCAGATTTACGAAATCGGGCAATTCGAGCTAGAGCTTCTGCCCGCTTTGATATAACATAAAAACCTCTCTCTATAGGCCCGCCATTGTGTTTAACTTTGGCGGGCCATTTTTTTCAGAGATTATATTCCGTGAGCAGACATGATTAAGAAGCGGTTTAAAAATTGTTGTGAGCGGACATATTTACTGAAGCGTATAGGGAGGCTTTTTGCCGACTTTTCTATAGCTGGAAAGAGCAACATAGTAGCTCCGCTTTGCTCCGCCTGACGAAGTTTTGTTGGATCGCTAAACTTTGTCATTGTTTGAGGGCGAAGCCGAGTTTGACAAATTGAACTTTTGCCGACTTTTCTTTAATTGGAAAGAGCAACATAGTAGCTCCGCTTCGCTCCGCCTGACGAAGTTTTGTTGGAGCATTAGGGCCTTAAAAAAATTCCCTTAAGCACCGAAATGACTTTTTACGAGTACCTTATACTTTGAAAATTAAAAAAGCCTGCCCGTCCAGCGAAGTAAATGTGTTCGCTCACAACCTCATACCAATGAAGTAAACATGTCTGCTCACCCTACAAAACCAGAAGTTTAAAATAAGAAAGGCTGGTTTGGGTGGTTTGGTTTAATTGACAAAAAATGCAAAATTTTGTAAGATTATTAGATTTATAGGAGATTGGTCTCTTTTTCCTCTCATTGTTATCATCGTACATCGGTCCCTCATGTGCATGGCATCGTTCTTACTGCGGGTGCATATTAAAATTGAGAAAATCAAATGATTAAAAGCATGACAGGTTTTGCAAGGAGTGTGGTCAATAAGTCAGGTTTGACTATTACCATGGAGATCAAAACCCTCAATCACCGCTTCTTGGATATCATCACCAGGCTCCCTCGTGGGCTCAACGGCCTGGATATCAATATAAAAAATTATATCAAAAATGCAATCAGCCGTGGCAGGATCGAAGTCTTTTTAAATATTGAGCACTCGGCTGATGATGAGCCGTTTGTGGAGGTGGATCATAATCTGGCCGGACAATACTATCGGTGTTTGAAAGAACTCAAGGAATTATTAGGTATTGAGGAGAAGGTCAGCCTTCAGGACATTGTAAGATTCGGCGATGTCATCAAGTTAAAGGAGGGGCCCTCAGAGGAGGATATGTGGCCCATCATCCAAGATGCCCTTGATAGTGCACTGGATAAACTTCTGGAGATGAGACGACAGGAAGGCATTGCCCTCAAAGAGGATATTCGGGCCCGACTGGAAAGCATTGCCGGAAACCTGGAGGTCATTTCTCAGCGCATACCCTTATCAATTGAGGAATATCGATCATATTTAAGGGAAAGATTAAAGGATGTTTTTCAGATAGACATCCCTGATGAGCGTCTGGAGCAGGAGATGGTTATTCATGCCGAAAAATCGGATGTGACCGAAGAAAAGGTGCGTACTCAGACCCACATTCAGCAGATGAGAAATCTACTTGAAAACGATGCCCCTGTTGGCCGCAAAATGGATTTTCTGGTTCAGGAGCTCTACCGAGAGATCAATACCCTTGGTGCCAAAACCTTTGATATCCCTATAACCGATAGTGTGATAGAGATTAAATCGGAATTGGAAAAGATAAGAGAGCAAATCCAGAATATTGAATGATTACTGTTATTTTAAGCATCTGAAATAAGGAGGTCAAATTGGGACATAATTTTATCAATATAGGATTTGGAAATGTCGTGGTCGGATCCAGAATTATCGCGATTATTACGCCCAGTTCTGCCCCGATGAAGAGATTTAAGGAAGTGGCTCGAGAAAAAAACAAATTAATCGACGCAACTCATGGTCGAAGGACCCGTGCAATCATCATCACGGATAGTGACCATGTGATCCTGTCAGCGGTTCAGCCCGAAACCATATCTCAAAGATTTTCATCCGAACCACAAGACCTGTAATTATTTTGACACAGAAAAGCAATAGATCAATGAAAAATCAACCTCTCATAGGGACACCCTTTATTATCTCGGCCCCTTCAGGTACCGGCAAAACGAGTATCAGTAAAAGAATCAGGTCCATTATCCCTGACCTTGCCTATTCGATCTCTTATACAACCAGAGCAAGGCGGAAGGGAGAAAATGAGGGTGAAGATTACTTCTATGTCCCTTTAGAGACATTTCAAAAGATGATAGATGAGCATAGGTTTCTGGAGTGGGCACAGGTTCATGGCCATTATTACGGCACCTCAAAAGAGTTGGTCGCCGAAAAGATCGACAAGGGGCTTGATTGTCTTTTCGATATTGATATTAAAGGCGCAAAAAGAGTAAAAAAGATTTATCCCAGTGGTATATACATATTTGTTATACCCCCATCGCTTATGGAGTTAAAATCCAGATTAAGCAAAAGGCGCACAGAAAACCAAAAGGAGATCCATCTGCGCATGGACAATGCCTTGGCAGAGCTTTGGGCATTTGAAGAGTATCAATATCTGATCATTAATGATGATTTTTCTCGCGCCGTTGAGGAATTAAAGTCCATAATATTGGCAGAAAGGTGCAGGATAGAAAAACGAAGGCCTTTTGTTATGGAATTACTTGCTTCTCAAGTGCCTCCGGGATAGTCGCTAAGTCATTATATCCTGGGAAGTGAGAGTTCAGGATGACAACAGATACCAAGTCTTTATCTTATGAACATGACAAAAAGGGAGGATAAATGAAGGAAAAAAAGATTCTTTCGGAGCAATCGCCAAATCAATCAAAATTTCAATTGGTTCTGGCAGCCGCCAAAAGAAGCAAACAGATCAATTATATGGCAAAGGAAAGGGGCCTACCCGCAAACCAGGTCGCCAGTATAAAAACGAAATATATTAAACCTCCGACGATCGCACTTATGGAAATTTTGGAGGGAAAGATCGTTAATTTTTCTAAAGACATCAAAGAAAATTCCCAGGCATCGGACGCCATTCCAGAGGAAGAAGCTTCTCCGGAGGCATCCGAGGAACCTTCTCCGGAGACACCAGAGGAACCTTCTCCGGAGGCGGCATCCGAGGAACCTTCTCCGGAGGCATCCGAGAAACATTCTTCAAAGACAAGCGCTGCAACATGAAAAACAAAGGGATTTATAAATAAGGAATTTTTTCTTGGATGCAACCCAAAAAAGGATTGTTTTAGGGATTACCGGAAGTATAGCTGCTTATAAGGCCGGTGATATCATCAGGGAACTGCGCAGAAAACAGATGGATATCAAAGTCGTAATGACACCGGAGGCTTCCAGATTTATCTCTGAAACTACGATTGCCTCACTTTCACGCAATCCGGTGGCAACGGATATCTTTTCTCCACAACCCTATGGGATGGTTCCGCATATCGATCTTGCGCAATGCATGGATCTTTTCTTGGTGGCACCAGCCACTGCAAACTGTCTTGCCAAGTTTGCCCATGGGATTGCAGATGATCTTCTTTCAGCGCTATTTCTTGCTACCCGATCACCAACCCTGATGGCCCCAGCAATGAATCCCGCAATGTATACCCATCCGATGGTTCAAGCCAATATAAAGATCCTTAAAAAAAATGGGGTCTTCTTTATTGATCCGATCTATGCTGAGGTCGCATGCGGCCAGAAAGGGCAAGGGCACCTTGCTTCAGTTGAGGATATTTGCGCAAGGGTGGAAGAGATCCTCTTTCCGCTAAAGCCCTTCAAAGACAAAACCTTTCTCATTACAGCAGGCCCTACGAGGGAATTTATTGATTCCGTCAGGTATCTCTCCAATCCCTCATCCGGCAGGATGGGGTTTGCCCTGGCCAAAGCCGCACAGAAAAAGGGCGCTCATGTGATCCTGGTGAGCGGGCCGACGGCACTCCTCCCCCCGGAGAGGGTAAGATTCGTTCCAGTCACCACAGCCGAGGAAATGAAAACCGAGGTTGAAAGGTATTTTCCAGACGCGGACATGATTATCATGTCTGCTGCTGTGACCGACTTTAAACCTGTCAAAAGGGTTCAATCAAAAATCAAAAAGGAAAAGGGTCTTTCGAACATCCAATTGGAGCCAACCCCTGATATCCTATCGAGGCTCGGGAAGAAGAAGCTCGAACGTCAAATACTCATAGGATTTGCTGCAGAAGACCGGGATATAATTCAAAATGCAAAGAAAAAATTGGATCAGAAAGGCCTGGATCTCATCGTGGCGAATGATATATCTCAGGCCGGAATCGGGTTTGAGTCGGAGACAAACCAGGTAACACTCATTACGCCTTCAGGCGAGATAAAGTCTCTTCCAAAAGAAAAAAAGGAGAGGATTGCGGAAAGGATTTTGGAGCATCTCGAGAATCTGATAAAAAAATAATCCTTAAGGATCGATCTATTTCGGCTGATCATAGGGGATATGATTGATCTCCAGCCAGTATTGTGCAACCTGTTTCATCTTGTCCATAAAATTCTGAAAATCAAGGGGTTTGACAATATAACTGTTGGCACAATACCTTAAGCAACTTTCCATATCCAGACGATTGCTGGAAGTGGTCAGCATCACCACAGGGATAATCCTTAAAACCCTGTCTTCCTTGATCCGCCTAAGGACTTCGACACCATTTATTTTTGGGAGATTGACATCCAGTAATATCAACCTTGGCAGCAAAGGAACTTTTCCTTCATCATCCGGAAAGAGATATTTTATTGCCTTTTCACCATCACCCAGCCAGGTAATGTTATCCCCATATCCCCCCTTTTCCAGGGCCCTTTTTATCAATTTGACGTGAATGGCATCATCTTCAATCAGCAGGATATCCATAGATCATTTACTCGCTTTTGAAAGAACAAATTTTTTGGAGGGGATTCGGAAGAGGAATTTGGAACCCTTGCCTTTTTCTGATTCCACCCAAACCTTCCCCATATGGACTTCTATAACCCTCTTGACAATGGCCAATCCAACCCCGGTGCTCTTGGGGTCCTTTATGTCACCCAATGATTGGAATATCTCGAAGATTTTCTCATGATATTTGGGATCGATACCGATTCCATTATCCTTCACATGAAAGACCTGATAATCCCCCTCTGTGTGACAGCCGATTTCAATCCTGGGATGAGGATTTTCCCCCATATATTTAATGGCATTATCCACGAGATTGATAAGTGCCAGGATGATCATTTGTTTGTCACAATAACACACAGGAAGGTCTTCTTCCACATAAAGCTCAATCCCTTTGGCATTCAAAGGATATTTCAGCTGTTCCATAGCCTCGTTAATGACATCCCCGGCGGGCACCTCTTCCCTGGGATTTCTTGTCCTTCCCACCCTTGACAGGTTCAGGAGATCCTGCACGAGCTGCCCCATCTTCTGAGCACTATTCCGTATATCCTCTAAATATTCTCTGAATTCATTGTCCAATTTATCTGCATAATCCTCAATCAGTGCAGTGACCACGCCCTGCAGGGAAAAAATGGGGGATTTCAGGTCGTGGGAAACGGTATATACAAAATTTTCCAGTTCCTCATTCTTCTGTTTCAATTCCAGATTCTTTTCCCTAATGGCATCCTCCAGTTTCTTCCTGGCGGTGATATCATGAACCACTTCAATGATGTAGGTATTCTCCTCCTTTTGCTCCCCGGAGACGACATTTGTAGGTATACATGTCATTTCCAGCCAACGACCCAATTTGTCTTTGGCACATTTTGTGTGTCGCATGACCTCCTTGTCGTCTTTCAGGATCCCATTGATGGAACACCCATCACATGCCTCCGAATTATCGAAAAATACTTCGTAACACCTTTTACCAATCTGATAGCCATAGAGATAAACCAGGTGTTGATTCATGAACATGATTCTCTTTTCTTTATCCATAACCAAAAATCCGTCACCCATCCTCATAAAGATTTTGTTAAGGATCTGATATTCCAGTTTAATATCTTTATCTTTTTGATCCATAGCCCTTTTCCTGTCCTAAATCGTCCCTGTTATTCAAAATTTATAATTTTTGCAGACAGATTATTATATGCTAATTATATACTATATTATAAGAGTAATCAAAAAGACAAACCTAAGGAAGGCTGTATCTTAGCCCCCAAACTTCTTGGGAAGGGTATAACGATCGATAAAAAGGACCAAGGGGTTCATGTGGAGAATGGCAAGAGCGACCCCTTCTGTTTTAATGCCAAATCTTCGGACCACCATAACAAACAGTCCAATGGCCACCCCATAAATGATCTGACCACTTGAAGTCATAGGGCTGGTGACCCAATCCGTGGCCATAAAAAAGGCCCCGAGGATCAACCCACCCGCAAGAATGTGGAAAAGGGGGTCCTGTCTCCACAAGACCGCAACGACTGCTACAGTCCCTAAAATGCTTCCGGGGATGCGCCAGTTAATATGTCCCTTGTAAAAAAGATAAGCTGCACCGATCAACAGGGCAAGCACTGAAGTCTCTCCGAGGCTTCCCCTGATATTACCCAAAAAAAGTTCGAAATAGCGCAAGTTCCCAGCAGCCAATGCACCACCAGCTCTTTTGAGGGCTAAAGGGGTAGCACCGCTAATGCCATCCAGATACTTCCCGGCCAGACTCATCATTGTGATCTCGCCACCCTTCAGTTGAGCAACAGCCACAGAAAAAAAGTTTGATTTCATCCACCATAAGGGATTCACATAATTCTCCACCAGGACCTTCCAGCTTGGAACGACCAGAATAAAGACCCGGCCGAACAATGCCGGATTAAAGACATTCCTGCCAATACCACCAAAAAGTTCCTTGGCCACAGCAATGGCAATAAACGAACCCAGAGCAGCAAGCCACCAAGGTGTGCTGGGTGGAAGGGTCAATGCGAGGAGAAGGCCTGTCACCACAGCAGTTTTGTCCCATAAAGAGAAGGGCCGGTTTAGGAGCCTTCGGATTACTACTTCCGTGATTACTGCACTCAGGATGCAAATTATACTCAAATAAATGGCATTGAGACCGAAAAATACCGTGGCTGCCACAAGCGCAGGGATTAAAGCGAGAATGACATCATTCATAGCGGCAGATACATCCGAAGCCGAATAAATATGGGATGGTGTGCTGGGTATCAGTTGATCCACTTTCTGCCCCTTTTCCATCCTTTAACTCCTTTTCCTTGAAAGTATGGCGCTTTTTGCCTCTCGAATCAGTTGTACAAGAGGAATCCTGGCAGGACATGTATAAACGCAGGAGCCACATTCGATACAATCCATGGCCCCCGCCACTTCTGCATCATCGTACCTCTTATGCTCTGAATATCTCCCCAAAAGACTGGGCACCAAAAACATTGGGCAGGCATCCGCGCAATTTCCGCATCGAACGCAATTCAATCTGTGGCGGACGGGAAAATCCACCAATTCTTTGGTCAATGCTACGACTCCTGATGTCCCTTTAACTACTGGAACATCCAGGTTTGTTAAAGCAAAACCTGTCATCGGACCACCCAGTATCTCCTTTGCAGAGGGTTCGCTGAAACCTCTGCAGACCTTTATCAGCCAGGATACAGTGGTCCCCAGTTTGACCCTGAGATTTTGCGGATCCCTGATCGCAGGCCCTGTCACTGTAATAATTCGATCAACCAGGGGTTTTTTGATTCTTATGGCCTCTGATACGGCAATGGCTGTCCCCACATTTTGAACGAGTGCACCCACTGAGCTGGGCAACTTTCTTATGGGGACCTTTCGTCGGAGTATGGCGTAAATAAGCTGTTTCTCGCCTCCCTGGGGATACTTTGTTCTTAAAGGAGATACCTCAATATTCATTCGGGTTGCCCAATCCGGCACATTTTTCATCAGCTCTGAATTCATCTTTTCAATGGCATTGGGTTTGTTATCCTCTATGCCGATATATCCCTGATTGGCCCCAACACAATGCATGATCAGCCTTAATCCGTCAATCAAGGAATCTGTTTGCTCCAGCATTAACCGGTGATCAGCCGTCAGAAAGGGTTCGCACTCGCAACCATTGATAATCACACTGTCAATCTTCATATCAGGGGGAGGGCTTAGCTTTACTGCCGTAGGAAAGGCAGCACCTCCCATGCCGACGATACCTGCCTCCTTTACAGATTCCCTTATCTGTTCCGGAGAGGGTAATTCTTTTAAATCAATAATCTGGGCTGGAATATCCTCCTGGATATAATCAGGGATAATGGTGACACATTCAAGTTTTTTGCCTGTGAAATGCGGATAGGGACCTATGCGTTCCACCACTCCCGACACGCTGGCATGCACCGGGGCAGAGATAAAGGAACCGGCTTCCCCGATCTTTTGCCTTGCCTTTACCCTGTCACCCTCTTTGACCAAACACTTTGCAGGCAGACCGATATGCTGGCTCATTGGGAGATAAATCTTCGGAGGAATGGGGCAGATGATAATCGGTTTATCCTCTGTACGCTCTTTATATTCCGGTGGATGAATACCGCCTTTGAATGTTTTTAATTTCATCTTTTACACCCTGCGATGATCATTCCTCGGTCACCTCCGGCTCGGTATTGAATAAAAAAAGCTTCAGCAGCGGATATCCCTCCATGAAGGATAAATATACATGGACAGTGGTGCCAAGGATATAAAACCAGGTAATCCCCATATGGATAACCCTCATTAAAAGGACACTCGAATCAATGGGCAAAGCGATCCATCCGAGGAATGCCTCAGGTGCCAATATGGCCATTCCTGTCATTCCCTGCACAATTAAGAGAATCCAGAACATATTGTAGGTCAGTTTTTGCAGGGAGGCATACTTCGCCACGTGTTCATAGCGATCCCTAAGGAACAAATAATATTGGATGACCTGGGGTGTATTCAGGATATCCTTCATCCCGATACCAAAATCTTTATAGGTCTTTGTCTTGCCTGCAAAGGCATATATCATCCGCACCACCATGTTCACGAGGATGAGAATCATGAAACAATAATGATGTCGTTTCCACATTGCCATATGTGACTCAAACAATTTGTAGCGAATAAAAAATCCGGTTATGATAAGGGAAAGGATGGAAATGAGGTGAATCCAGTGCATCAGGCGCACCGGGGGTAACGGATAGTCCTCGTCTGTCACCTTCTTGTGATGTCCGAGGATAAATCTATCTCTAAATCGGCCCTTGAGGATGTTACCAAGAAAATGAAAAAACAGCCCTCCAAGGGTTAAAAGGTAGATAATAAATGCCCATTTGTCAATTGACTGGTTGACTTGGGCGATCATGGACAGCTCCTATCTGAGATGGATGAAATAATCAAAACCGCCAGTCACAGTTATCCTGTAAGCGTTCTAATAATTTTGATCTTTATAACACAATGATATGAAGGTGTCAAGAATTGTGGGATTTATAAATAATTGTTATGTTTAGTTCTTTGCAGGACATATTATATTACAAAACATAAAAAATGATATCATCCATACCTAAAAAAAGAATCTGCCTCGCCTTGAGCGGTGGCATCGACAGCACCTTTGCCGGTTGGCTCCTGAAGCAGGAAGGATATGAAATCATCGGTGTTTTTCTCCAACTTACACAAGATGAGGAAAGGCTCTCAAATGCCAGAACTGCAGCCGATTTTCTTGATATCCCTCTAAAAATATTGGATCTAAAGGCGGAATTCGATGAAAATATCATCAAACCCTTTATCAATACTTATCTTTCAGGCGAAACACCTAACCCCTGTGTTCTATGCAATGCCAACATAAAATGCGGTCTCCTTCTCGAATGGGCACTCGAAAATGACCTTTTTTCCCTTGCCACGGGCCATTATGCCCGAATAGAATATGATCCTGAGACAGGAAATTATTTACTGCTAAAGGGATTGGACCCTAAAAAGGATCAATCCTATTTTCTCTATCGTTTGACGCAGAAACAACTCAGCAGGCTTTTATTCCCGCTGGGTGTATGGACCAAAAAGGGCGTGGAAGAAAAGATCGGAAGAATCGGACCTCATCTTCATAGAATGCAGGAAAGTCAGGAGATCTGTTTCCTCCCAAACCGGGATTATCGTTCATTCCTCAAAAAGGCAGCCCCTCATGCCTTTAAATCCGGACACGTCTGCGACCGGAGTGGAAAAAGGGTCGGGTCTCACTCAGGTTTTCCTAACTATACCATAGGTCAACGAAAAGGGCTCCAATTGATCAGAAAGGGTCCAAACTATGTCCTTTCCGTAGACGCCCAAAAAAATAGGGTCATTATCGGAAATGATGAGGATCTTTGGCAATCGGAACTCATTGCAGAAGATCTCAACAGGATCATCGATTTATGGCCTAAAAATGTTCTTGTCCGGATTCGATCCACACAACCTGCCCAGGAGGCCTATATAGAAGAACTCGAAGCAGGGAAGGTCAAGGTTCTCTTCAAAGAACCTGTAAGAGCCATCACTCCGGGTCAATCGGTGGTTTTCTACAAGAAGGATATCTGTCTGGGAGGGGGGATTATCCGGTCATGAATTCAGGAATGCTTCCTATCACTCCGTAATGGGTGCTTCCATTTGATCGGAGGTTTCGACATGCCAGTCGTTTTCCTGGCTTTTCTTGAGATTTGAAACCGGCAAGGATATTTTAAAATGACTTCCAAAACCCTTTTGACTGTCTACTGTAATCTCGCCTTCATGATCGGAAATAATACTTTTGGAAACCGAAAGGCCAAGCCCTGTCCCCCGGTCTTCTCCTTTGGTTGTATAAAAGGATTGAAATATCTTTTCCCGGATACCTTCCTCAATCCCTATGCCATTATCAGTAATACTAATCTCCACCATCTTCTCATCCGGATGATAGGCCGTTTTAACGGTCACCTTTTTGATCCTTTCATCCGTCACTTCATCCAGGGCATCCCGGGCATTGGAAAGCAGATTGACAAGCACCTGTTGCAGTTTGGCCTTATTGCCCGTAATCTGCGGGATATCCTTGGCCAAATCCTTCAGCAGTTGGATACCATGGTTCTTAAACTGATGAGAAAAAAGGCAGACTGCGGAATGAACCACTTCATTGATGTGCAAAGAAAAAAACCCTTCATCGGATTTTCGGGAAAAAATACTAATATTCTTTACTATCTGGTCCATACGTGTTATTTGCTCCTCTACCTTCCTGATATATTCCTTGGCCTTTGTATTTTCAGGGATATCCTCGGAAGCCATATAAGTAAAACCCATAATCCCGCATAAGGGCTGACGTAACTCGTGACAGATGCTTGCGGCCATTTCTCCCATTGCCGATAGTTTTGCCGTATGGATCAGCCTTTCCTCTATTCTGGCCATCTCTTCTTCGTTTTTATCCACCATCTTCTTCAAGGTCTCGGTATATTCCCTGACAAGACGCCTCATTTGAAGTTTTTCCGATGCCCGCTTTATGGCCAACAGAAGATCCTTTTTTCTGCAAGGCTTGGGAATAAAATCGGATGCATCAAAATGCATGGCCTTGATGGCCAGTTCCAGGTCTGAATAACCGGTAATTACGATCACTTCACAATCGGGATTTATTTTTTTTACCCCCTGGATGATCTGAAATCCATCCATTTGGTATGGGGAAAATTTCAAATCCGTTATGACTATCCGGTATTCATTCTTCTGCATGAACTCAAGGCCGACCTCTCCACTTTCGGCAATGTCGACTTGATATCCTTCGTTCACCAATATATTCTGGTACGCCTCCAGTATTGATCGATCATCATCAACCAACAGGATCTTTTCTGTTTCCATTTTTCCCCCCGTTAATTAAAGACCCTTAAAAATCCTCTGAAGACAAGATTGATAAAATTTTTGGGGTGCATTAAACACTGTTCCCACTCTTTAATCATCCGAGTCTATAGAAACAGATTTCACATGTCAATAAATAATAGAACAAAATTAAGAGTTTTTCACAGAAAAGGCCATAATAGTGACTAAGATCTTTTTTTTCGAAGCGATCAAAACAGTATTTCCTCAAATTAATATTGCCTTCTTGCATTGATGGGCAGTGATTTGATAAAAGTATAACGGGTTGTCGATTTAAAAAGAGAATCAGGCAGGCCGCAACTCGCCCTTCGGGCTCAAACAATCGGTTCGTTTTCCCGAAGCTTCGCTTACAGGCTGTTGTATTCGTCCACAATCGGATCGAGTTAAAGGCGGAGATAGGATAACAATAAAAAGAAATAATATGAATGCTCACATCAAACCAGGAACAATATGAGACTGTTTGAGGAAAGGTTTGAAATCAGATGAATGCTCACCGTCATCACTGCAAAATATGTCATATTTTGATTATTCTTTTCACCAGCCTCTCTATTTTTCTTACCCTCTCTGTTGCCAATGCCGAAAAGATCCAACCCAAACCATTCAAGAAAATAGAAGATGTGATTCAAAAACTGACTCATGAGGGGGCCAAAATCGGGTGCAAGATTATTTATGCCAAAAATGGTCAAACCCTATGGGCCTATCAGCCTGATCTGCCCCTGATGCCCGCTTCAAACAACAAACTTTTAACAACATCCGTCTCCCTCATCCAACTCGGCCCTGACTACCGATTCAAAACGGGTGTTTATATCCCAAGCCCTCCAGTTGACGGCGTCATTCAGGGCAATTTATATCTGAAGGGATTCGGTGACCCCTTTTTGGTGAATGAGGAAATGTGGATGTTGACCCATGAACTGGCACTAAGAGGATTGAAAAAGGTGACCGGTGATATCATTGCAGACGACTCATTTTTCGATCAAATAAGAAATCCTGAGGGATGGAATGAGGACAGACCCCCCTATTGGTATAATGCCGAGATCAGTGCCCTTTCATTCAATTTCAATACGGTTACAATTCATATCCAACCGGATATTTCCCCGGGAAGAAAAGCCATCGTGCGATTGGATCCTGAATTGCCCTGTCTTAAACTGGTTAACGAGGCATTGACAGCCCAAAAAGGGCAAAAAAAATGGACCTCTGTTCAAAGGATTTATTCTGAAGGCAAAAATTTGATCAAGGTAAAGGGCCAGATTCCAATGGATAGTCAGATAAAAAGGGTTTACAGGGCCATCAAGGATCCGACAATGTATACTGCAATGGCGTTCGAAAGTTTTTTAAAACAAGAGGGTATTGCATTTCAAGGCAAAATTATAAAAGGGAGCACACCCAAAAATGCCATCCCTTTTTATATTCATGAATCAAAACCCCTGAGTCGGATTATTGCCGATCTGAACAAGATCAGCAATAATTTCATTGCCGAGCAGATGCTCAAAACCCTCGGGGCGGAAATGAAAGCCCCCCCCGGGACCCATGAAAAAGGGATAAAGATTATAAAAGAAACCCTGACAAAGAAAGGGATATCCCTGGATGGACTGGAACTTTACGATGGCTCCGGCCTTTCTCCGCTCAACCGTATTTCTGCCCGAATTTTCTGTGATATCCTGTTCTATATGGCAAATTCCGAGGGGTGTGGTCCGGAATATGTATCTTCACTTCCTATTTCCGGTCTCGACGGCACCCTCAAGGACCGCCCTTTGAACGGCCAAATCAAGGGAACAATCCGGGCAAAGACCGGTCGGATTAGAGGTGTTTCCGCATTATCAGGCTATCTTTGGACAAAGAAGGGAGAACCCTTTATTTTCTCCATCTTGATGAATGGGAAACAATCGCAAATAGAAGATTTTATAAATTCACAAGACCGGATACTCTCCATTTTAGCCACCATCGATCATGACATAGAAGACTTCCATACCTATTTGACCTATTCAATCGAACATTTTCAATGATATCCTCTTTCGTAAAAAACTAATCGAGCCGGCATTTCATGTGAAACATTCTTGGCGCAGCGCATACTTTTCCCTTCCTCCCTTCCTGCATTCGTACAAAAGTCGTTGAGGGGCGCTCGGGGCTATGCCTTTCGGTTCTAGGTTGCCTCGTATACAGCCTGTAAGGCTCGCTTCGGGCAAACAGCAAATTCGCCCTTCGGGCTCGAACAAGCGGTTTGCTTTAC
>JBLIRM010000026.1:0-9611 GCA_049472295.1 bacterium
GGTTGTCTGTCACCCTACTGTCACTACTCCGTATAGTTACTACTCTCTATTGTTATTATTTAAGAATAATTAACCTATATATTTATAATTTCATTATTTCTATTAATTTAATACTATGTTATAAACTGAAATAATATTATTAAAATCTTTTATAAAAATTTTATTATACAATGTTATATATAATTAACATAATATTTTTTTGCGTACCATTTTTATCTATATCGGACATTTTTAATTTTATAGCTATATATATTTCGATATTTATGCACCTTTCAATTCAGCCCCTAATCCATCAAAGGTTTTGCAACAATATCAATATTTATGGTCTCGTAAAAAGTCCAAAAAAATGTTATTGCGAACGAAGTGAAGCAATCTCGCATTTCATATCTCATTGTATTTATTAGATTGCTTCGTTGCCATCCCCAACGCTTCGCTTGGGGCTTCGGCTCACCCTCGCAATGACTCAATACATGACTTTTTACGAGGCCATCAATATTAGATTTATATTCATTGAATGAACTCAGCTTTATTAATGAGAGAAACCGATACTCCGGGTGATTAGGTATGATTAGTAGATTTTTTTAAGATATTATATTAAATTGTTTGAAATTATATTAATAAAAGGTTATATTAGATATACAAATTTTTCTTTTATGCGAATAGCATAAAATCTGAAAGGATCTTTGTAATCACAATGAGTTTTTTTAATCTCTTAAAAAAATTCAACGAAAGATTTAGCATCAAGGTTTTTACCATTTTCATCCTCTTCATCATAATCATCTCGACTACCTTTACCTTTTTTTCTATTCATCATCAGTATAAATCTTTTAAAAATAAACTTATAAAAGACGGAAGGATCTTTTCTCAGCTCCTTGCCTACAATTCAAGACTGGGAGTTTTTTCCGAAAATGCCAATTTCCTTAAGGACCCAATAGATGGGATATTACAGCAAGGTGAGGTTCTGGATGTCTCCATCTTCAACCTTTCCGGAAGGCTTTTGGCCAGTCAGACCCGTAAGGGGATTGCCTTTCCTACGGGAGCGAATAAGGAAAATCCAAAAGAGATATTCAACAGAATAAGAGAATCAGTGGAGACCATCCATATTGAGGGAAACGGGATATTTGAATTCTGGTCGCCTGTTATTTCAAGCAGCAGTAATTCCTCAGCGGAATCCCTCTTTTTCGAGGAAGGATTTCCCAGGAAAAGGGATCGCATCATCGGTTTTGTGAGCATATGCGTTGATAAAAATGTTTTAAATGAGGGCCTTCATTCCCTTCTCATCAAAAATATATTGATAGGACTCATTTTCCTTTTTTTTGGCTCCATTGCTGCCTACTTTATAACAAAGGGCATCACAAGTCCCCTCAAACATTTGACAATGGCTGTAAAGTCATTCCGGCCTGAGGGCACGATGCAAGAACTCAATATAGAGACTAAGGATGAAATAGGCAAACTTGCCATAGCCTTTAATGATATGTGGAAGTCTTTGAAAAACAGGGAGATTGAGAAAGAACAACTGGAGGAACAACTCAGGCATGCCCAAAAAATGGAGGGAATCGGAACACTTGCAGGTGGTATCGCGCATGACTTTAACAATATCCTCAACCTGATAATTATGTGTGCGAACCTCCTGAAAACAGATATGGGGGAGAATCAAAAGGCGCAGATCCATCTCCACCGGATACTTAAATCTTCGAAAAGGGCAACAAAGCTTGTCAGGAGTATCCTTGCCTTCAGCAGAAAACAGATCATAGACCTCAAACCGATAAATCCCAATGATGTGATCAAAGACCTTGAAGGCATGCTGACCCGGATTGTCGGGGAAGAAATTGAGTTTAAGTTCTTTCTTGCCCAAGAAAGATTAATGATTATGGCTGATGCGGGTCAGATAGAACAGGTCCTCTGCAATCTCATCACCAATGCAAAGGATGCCATGCCCAAAACTGGGAGCATCACGATCACCACAAAGACCCTTTTTTGTGACAAGATGTTTATAAAGGACCACCAAGGCATTGGAAAAAATGGGAAATATGTGCTTATAGAGGTTAGGGATACAGGAACAGGGATGGATAAAGAGACATTGGAAAGGATCTTCGATCCCTTCTTTACCACAAAAGAGGTTGGGAAAGGCACGGGGCTTGGCCTGTCAATGGCCTATGGAATTATACGGCAACACAATGGCTATATCGAGGTTGAGAGTGAACTTGGAAAAGGAACGAGCTTCAGGATCTATTTGCCCTCTGTGGAGCAGGTGATTGAGGAAAGGGTATCCACACATCTTCCCTTCATCATGGGAGGTACTGAAGGTGTGCTTTTGGCAGAAGATGATGAAGAGATCAGAACCGTTTCCAAGGACACCCTGGAGCAATATGGATATCATGTCATCGATGCCATTGATGGAGAGGAAGCCATACAAAAATTCATGGAAAACAATGAAAAAATTCATTTTCTCCTTTTCGATGTAGTCATGCCTAAAAAGAATGGGAAAGAGGCCTATGAGGAGATAAAAAAAATCAGGCCTGATATCAAGGGCCTATTTATAAGTGGTTATGATCAGAATGTCATACAGGAAAAGGGTATCCTTAAGGAGGGTATCCAATTGATCCACAAACCTGTCTCTCCCTCCCTGCTCCTCAGGAGGATCAGGGAGGTGCTCGATCAAAAGGAGACAAAACAAATCTAATCCTATGATACCCAAAAGGCCATATCCGACAAAATATCGGATGGGTAGTCCTGTCTAAAACTTGAATCGTACCCCTGCCTCAACCCATCTTCTTGAATTCTTGTATAATGAGGTTGGATATTGTGAACCGTTTAAGATATTGTGGACACTGAAAAATGCATCCGCCCTCTTTTTATCGCCCCTGTAAATCCTTTTCATAAGATTCACATCCCAGACAAAAGTGTGGAACTGTCCTCTATATGGGTCATATGGATCAGTATGCCACCAGATATAATGCCCCTTCAGGTAAGCCCGCAAAATATCCTGCTTATCATAGTGAATACCGATATCATAAGTATATTTGGGAACATTGATCAGTCTCTCGCCGGTTTCCCTATCCTTGGCATCCACAAAGGAAAAACCGGCGAAAAGGGATGTGTCGTATACAGGAACCGTCTTTAATTCCACCTCAATACCCTGCCTTCTCTGTTTTGCTTTATTGACTACAGTGAATTTATTGGGATCTGCGAGTATTGTTTCACTGGTGATGGCATCCCATATATTGTGACGAAAGAGGGTGGTTTTAAACCAGAAATATCTGATCGCTGTGGATTCTATGCCAACCTGAACCGACCAGATCTTTTCTACCTGTAGATCGGGATTGGGCACATAATTCATGCCGGCCATAAATGTGGAAGGAAGCGGGGGAATATTGAACCCCCTGGCAACGTATCCCCTTAAAATGGTCTTTTCTGCAACCCTGGAAACCATTCCGAGGCTGGGGCTCAGAAAATCACCATTCGTATTGGTATAATCGTATCGAATACCGGGTGTAAAAGAGAAATAATCAAAGGCAACCGTGTCATTTGCAAATATCCCCCAATTCTCAAGGGTTTGTCTTCCATCAAGGATGTCAGGTGACTCCAGTTTACCTTCTTCCATATCAAAGCCAACTGCCAGGGTATGAATCCCTTGTTTCCAATCAAGGGTTGCACTACATCCATGGGCTCTATCATCAAAAATAGATCTGGATAATTCCACACCCGTATCGATCTGATTATAAATAAACTCCGCATCATGCTCTGATGTCTTGAAAGATAGGTGTAAATTGGATTCCTTATTTATTGAATATGCCAGAGTGAGGGATGAAAAGAGATATTCAAAGTCGTTTTCTGCAGAATAGATAGGGAATTCACCGATGCCCCTTGATCCATTGTTGTATCCGAGTGTGAAAAGGAGGCTCCCCTTCTCTCCTGCAGCCCATCTTAATTTTGTATAAAGGCGGCCTTCATCGCACGAGCTATTTGAACAGAATCCGTCACTATCAAGATTGCCTGCATAGAGATAATATCCCAGATTTCCGGACCTGCCAAAGACCTCGGAGCTCTGATCCATTGTATTCCGCTCTCCGAAGGAAGCAGATAGCGTCCCCCCTATCCCTTGCGAGCCGCCGGCAGATTTTGTGATGATATGGATTATTCCACCAAGTGAAGAGCCCCATGAGGAGGAGGCAGGACCTTTGATTATCTCTATCTTTTCAATATTCCGGACAGGGATTGTGCTGATGTCGGCATTATTTTCATACAGATCATTCAACGTCACCCCGTCAATCATGAGACGGACGTGTTCCTTTTCAGAACCCTGGATATTGACAATGGACACACTGCCCGGGCCACAACCCAGACTGGTCTGGACCCCGGGAATATTATTAAGGACATCCGTCAATGTATGGGCATTCATCATCTCGATCTCTTCCGCACTCACTACAGTGATATTTTCGGCCGCATGGGATATGGGTTTTGGGTATCTGCCGGGAGTTACAACAAGCTGCTCTTCCTTGTAAAACATATGGAGTATTTTCATCTCCTCTTTTGATCGGGCAATGGCCTTTTCGCATAAAGGGGATAATGCAAGAGTGATACATAGAAAAATTTGAATCGTCCTTTTATACCCAGGACCCTGCTTTTTCTTTCTCAAAAGTCTGGGTCTCAGGTTATTCTCAAAAAGCATCATCATTGATCCTCTTATTTATACTTGATTCATAAAAAGTCCCAAAAAATGTTTCAAAATAGTCTTTTATTTTTTTAAAAAATAATATTATACTATATTTTAAAATATTGTCTATATGCCAATCAATTTTTAAATTTTGGCTTTAAGCCTTAAATTTATATTTTAATGATTATTAATTTGAAAAACCGATTCAGAGGATCATAAAAATCGATTTAGAATATAACATGAAAAAAAGATTCTTTATATTATTATTCTTATCTCTGATATTTTTTTATGGTTCATCTGAGGCATCGCAGAAGATCCTAAGCCTTCAGAGTTTCAGAGTGCAGCCCTATGAGGATGCCATAAGGGGGTTTAAAAAAACATGTGATTGTAAAATCAAAGAATCATTGATCTTGGAATCGAATGATTCGGATGTGGGAGAGAGGATTCGTAAAATCAATCCTGATCTGATCCTTGCCATCGGTCTTGATGCACTTTTAAAGGTTAAGGAGATTAATGAGATACCCATTGTCTATCTCATGGTCCTGGACCCGGCATCTGTACTTTCAGGCAAAAAAAATATCACAGGTATAAGCATGAATATTCCCTCTGAAATACAATTGCGCATATTCCAAAAGACACTGCCTGATGCAAAAAGGATCGGCTTAATATTCGACCTCGTCAATACAGGCCTTTTTGTAAAAGGGGCGAGAGAAGCAGCCAAGACAATCGGGGTGCAATTGATCACAAAGGAAGTGCACAGCGCCAAGGATGTACCCTCTCTGATAAGTGCCATGAAGGCAGATATAGATGCCTTCTGGATGTTGCCGGATACAACCGTGATTTCCTCTGAAACGGTAGAGTTTCTGGTCCTTTTTTCCATCGAGCACAAGATCCCTATCTTCACATTTTCGGAAAGATTCGTTGAAACCGGGGCGCTCATGTCATTAAGTTTCGATGCCTTTGAACTGGGAAAACGGGCCGGGGAGATGGCAAGGGACATTTTGTCCGGCAAGGATATAAGGGATATTCCCAGGGCTGATGTCACGGATGTGATCATATCCATCAGCCCAAATATGGCAAGAAAATTGGGAATCACCATTCCGGATGAGATCCTGAATAAGGCCAAAATCGTTCACTGAATCCAATGAATCACTGAGTCCTGATTATGATCCCTTTGCTCGGGATTCAAGACTCCCTGGTTGATTCAATGTTATAATTATTTATTCATTCCTTTAACGATTTATCTGTGGTATTCCGGTCATCTATTGGGTTCCCTGCCCTTTCAGTGAAGATCCCTGATTCGTTTCAAGAGATAAGAACCTCAGCCAAAACCTGACCGGTATAGGAAGCTGAAACATGGGATATTTCCTCAGGTGTTCCCACAGCAATAACATCTCCACCCTGGTCCCCTCCCTCCGGACCAAGATCGATTACATAATCCGCAGTTTTGATGGTATCCACATTATGTTCAATAATGACAACCGTGTTTCCGGCATCAACAAGGCGATTGAGTACACCCAGGAGTTTTTTGATATCCTCGAAGTGGAGTCCTGTGGTGGGTTCATCCAGAAGATAAAGGGTCTTGCCAGTGCTTTTCCTTGCCAGTTCCCTGGAAAGCTTAATTCGCTGGGCCTCTCCACCGGAAAGGGTGGTTGCGGATTGTCCCAGTTTGATATATCCCAGACCCACATCTACCAGGGTTTGCAGAATATGGATAATCCTGGGATGATGGGCAAAGAGGATAACGGCCTCTTCCACCGTCATATCAAGGATCTGCGCAATATTCTTTCCCTTGAAGGTGATGCGAAGGGTGGATTCGTTGAAGCGGCTGCCATGACATGCCTCGCAAGGTACATAGACATCGGGCAGGAAATGCATCTCCACTTTGACCATGCCTTCGCCGGAACAGGCCTCGCATCGTCCCCCTTTCACATTAAAACTGAACCGCCCCTTCTGATATCCGGCGATTTTTGCGTCCCTCTGCCTTGCAAATACATCCCGGATCAGATCGAATACCTTCACATAGGTGGCCGGGTTGGATCGGGGGGTGCGGCCAATGGGATTCTGATCCACATAGATCACCTTGTCCAGTAATTCTACCCCTGTTATTTCCCTGTATTTCCCTTCAGGCAAACGGGCTGCATGCAGCCGGTTCGCCAGGGCAGGATAGAGAATCTGCCGGATCAGGGAACTCTTTCCGGCGCCGGATACCCCTGTGACAAAACAGAGCCCCCCAAGGGGAACGCTCACATCGATCCCTTTCAGGTTATTCTCTGCCGCACCTCGTATTGTGAGCCATCCTTTAGGGGATCTGGGGGCGAAAGGCAGGGGAATCTGCCGCTTTCCCGACAGATAATCACCTGTGAGAGAGTGGGCCTGATGGAGAATGTCCCCTGGAGGACCGGAAAAGACAATCTCTCCGCCATGCAGCCCCGCACCAGGGCCAAAGTCAATCACATGATCGGCACTCCTGATGGTCTCACGGTCATGCTCCACCACGATGAGTGAATTGCCCATATCCCGGAGATGGAAAAGGGTATTCAAAAGCTTTCGGTTATCCCTCTGGTGTAAGCCTATACTCGGTTCATCCAGGACATAGAGGACCCCTGTAAGCTCCGTGCCCATCTGGCTTGCCAGCCGCAGTCGCTGGGACTCTCCCCCGGAAAGCGAAGGTCCCGAGCGGTCCAGTGAAAGATAGCCCAGGCCTACGTTCATCAAAAAACGGACCCTGGAGCGCAATTCCTTGATCAGTTCCTCGGCAATGAGTGCCTGAGTTCCCTCAAATCGGACGGTTTGAAGGTAATGGTCCAATCTTTCGATACACATGCCGGTAAGCTCGGGCAGGGTTTTACCCCCCACCTGCACACCCCTTGCCTCAGGACGCAGCCTTGTCCCCTCACAAGCGGAACAGGGAATGGTGCTCATGTACTGCTCATATCGAATCTTCTGACTCTCAGAGGTAGTCTGCTTCATCCGGCGCAGTAATGTTGGAATAATCCCTTCATGCCTGGTTTTATAATCCAGATTGAACTTCGGACCGGCATATTTCACTGCAAACTCCCGGTCCCCGGTGCCATAGAGGACGGCATGCTGATCTTCAGGGGATAACTCGCCAAAGGGTTTATCCAGGTCGATACCCAGTTCTCCGGCAATGGATGAAAGGAGCTGATATCCCCAACCTTTCTGGTTTTTCATGGAAAAACCGACTGCCTCGAGTGCACCCTGGTTAATGGATCTCCCCGAGTCCGGGACCACGAGGTGGGGATCAATGTCTGCACGCCTTCCGAGGCCATTGCACTCTCTGCACATCCCCTGGGGACTGTTAAAAGAGAAAAGCTGCGGTGAAAGCTCCGGATAGCTTATGCCGCATAGATCACAGGCCAGATGCTCACTAAAAGGAAGATCCTGCCAGGATTGCTCTTCCCCCAGGCAGGAGACGATCAGTTGTCCTCTGCCCATCCTTAGGGCGATCTCCACAGAATCCGTGAGCCTCTCGATCATATCCGCGGATATCGCCAAACGGTCCACTACGACTTCAATGGAGTGTTTTTTATTTTTGTCCGGGGCCAAGATCTCCGAAAGCTCCTCAACCACTCCGTCAAGCCTGACGCGCACAAATCCTTCCCTCTGTATCTCCTGAAAAAGATCGCGGAATTCCCCTTTTCTTTGCTGCACCAGGGGTGCAAGGATCAGGATCTTTCTCTTTTCAGGAAGGCACAGGATCTCCCTAACAATCTGCTCCGGGGACTGGGCCCCTACCGGCTGGCCGCAACGATAACAATACTGAATGCCTAGCCGGGCGAAGAGGACTCTCAGATAGTCATAGATTTCCGTCAGTGTGCCCACGGTGGAGCGGGGGTTCTTGCTTGCTGCCCTTTGCTCTATGGCAATGGTGGGAGATAGCCCCCGGATATAATCATAGTGAGGCTTTTCCATCTGCCCCAGGAACTGGCGGGCATAACTGGAGAGGGATTCCACATAACGGCGCTGGCCCTCGGCATAAATGGTATCAAAGGCCAGGGAGGATTTCCCGGAACCACTGACCCCGGTAAAGACAACAAGCTTTTTCTTCGGGATCTCCAGGTCGATATCTTTCAGATTGTGTTCCCGCGCCCCTTTAATGATAATATTCTTTAATTCACTCGAAGGAGATCTCATCATATACCTCATTCATGCCCGATCATTAGGGAATCATTCCAGCTTTCTTATCATAATCCTCCTGTTTTTCGCAAGCACGTATCGATAGTTTAACAAAATCATCGAATATATGAAACTCATCATCCTCAGGCAGTGAGATTTCTCATACTAAGTGCAGTTTTTCATAAATAGGGTTACATTTAAATGTTATTGCGAGGAGCGCAGCTACGTAGCAATCCTAGATTGAGATTGCTTCAGTTGGTTCGTAATGATTTTATATATAATTGATTGCAACTTATTATCAATACATTAATTTTAGGAGTTCATCAAATTTGAGAATCTTGTGAAAAGACAATCTTCTTGGAGTGTAAAATATAATATCCGTAATATTGGGAGGCTGATGAAGGATCCTTTAAAACAAATTTAGTAACTGTTATCCTTCCAGTACAGTGGAACAACCCGGCCAAAGATGTCACTTGGAGGGGCCGGTATACACTCCGGAGTGCTCCTGCCATTCTTGTAAACTCCTATCACAACAGAGCTTCCTCCGGCAATACTCAATCCCGTTATCTTGCCTTCACCTGCAGTGAGGGATCTGACAAACTCTATATTCTTCTGTGTATGATTTTGGATTTCAAAGAGGCTCTCTCCAATCTGCCTAAGTAAAATAGAAAATTTTTTTATTGACTTTGACTGAAAATGCTCAGCTTGCTTGGGATTAGAAAGCGAAATCCTTGAAACTGGAGGATGTTAAACTGAGTGACTTAGTAGTTAACTTTATATTGACTAACTAGTTGGGATTTGTTTTTTGACAGAG
>JBLIRM010000027.1:0-14218 GCA_049472295.1 bacterium
TACACCACCAGATAGGTCTTTCCAAGGTCGCATCCAAATTCCAGAGGAGGCACATAGACCAAAAAAAGGACCTCATATTCGGAGGTTGCTGCATTTCTGATAATCACCGGAGAACAGGTCACCCTGGACCTTTGAGGAAAATTGGAACCGGTGGGCTGGATCAGGACATTGGTAATATTAATGATATCCCAGTTCAGCAGATAATGACTGCTATCAAAAAAGAGGATATAAATCTTTGTATCAAATGTGGAACTTGGTTGGTTGATATTGGGGTCTTCGCTGGTGCCGGAAATGGCCACCATGATGGTAAACTCCGACATCCCTGTCCCGAGTCGAATCAGGGCCGGGGAATAGAAAAAGGGTTGATTAACACCCGCATCGTAAATCTCTGTCATGCTCCAGGTGGATGGATTTCCCGTAGTGTCTGCATGCCATATCCTTCCGGCTGTATCCGCAATATAGGTGTCGGTTACGATCCCGTCATCCTCATAGCTCATGGCATCCGTGACCAGGGCATGATCCACTATGGTGGATGCGGAACCCACATCCTTCGTGAAGATCACATCCCCGTTATCGCTGCCTGTACCAAACTCTATGGCCATGAAAGTGGTGCCTTCGGCATCGCCGCTTGACGGGTCATCATATCCTGATCCCACAAATGCCACATATTTCGACACCGGACTGCCCTCATCATCATAGGTTATCTTTCCAAGGGCCGGTGTAGACCAGCTCTCACCCAGGATCGTGTCATAAGTGCTGTTATGATTGTTATCCCCGGTATGCCAGAGCACGGAAAAGGGGGCACTGGCACTGAAGCCGTAATCCCCTGGCGAAGGGTGTGTGATGTCCAGAGCAAAATAATGATACCCTCCAGGTCCTTCACCGCAGACCAAAACGGTCTTCCATGCCCCGTCATGATATATGTCAAAGGCCTTTGGAGATGCCGCCACACCAAAGACATGCCCGGAAATGGCCAAAGGCTGCCCCTCGTTCAGATAAATTGACTCCAGTTTCTGGAGAAGATCCGGAGGCACATAGGCAAATCGCTCCTGACCGGTTTTCAAATCAAAACAGTGGAGCATGCCATCATTTGCACCGCAATACACCACAGGTTCTCGCTCTTTATAGGTACTCTGAAACACATCATGCCCGGGTGCTGAAGAGGCACTTTGGGGTGTATAGGGGGAGCCCACAATAATGGGTGTGCAGTTGATGCTGTCAAGCAACCGCCATTCCCTGTTCTTACCAGCAATAAATTCGATGATCCCGTAGGCCTCTTCCTCACTGGCTCCTAATCCCAGATTGTACAGGGCCGATGAATTCGGGCTCCCGGAGGAGAAAAAGGGCACCAGGTTGCCTGTGGACGGATCGGATGTATAGATCTCTCTTGCATTGTAAGCCACATGACTGCTGTCCAACTGCTCACCTGCATCCCATAAAAGGGTGTCGTTCACAATATCTGTGGCCGTCAGATGTCCCTTCCATTCCGGGAATTCACAGGATGCAAGCAGGGCGGTATTTCCGGCAATATATGACTGGGAACCTGTAAATGAGGTGGGTGCCGATGTAACATAATCCCAGCCTGAAGCCACAAATATGATCTTTTTGATGGCCTCTGCCAGGGCATCCCTGTCCTCTGCAAAATAGGCATAATGGCCATCTTCCTTCAGCGGGGAGCCCCCATTCTGGGCGATGGTATCCAGCGTGGTACTCCCGCTGGTATCCGAGCCGAATCCCACCATATAAACGGTGATATCCCTTGAATTATAAAGGGTGTATGCCGCATCAGCCGCATCAGTCCCCTCTGAGAAGGGATTCGGTTCCCCGTCGGTCACGAAGATTATGAAATTTTTCCTGCAGGATAGGGGATCATCGGGTATGACCTCGTTCACAAAATAGCTGTAAGCGTCATCATAGTAATTGGGGTCTGCATTGGCATTTTTCAGGGTGGAGCCCGTGGGGGTGTACCCTGTAGCGATCAGGCCGCCATTGCTTGAAAGCCCCATCCAGCGAAGGACCTCATTGGCCTTTTCATCCTGAACCGACTGATCCGTGGAAAAGGAAAAGGGCACCAGGAGGACACCGCCCCGATCCGAGGCATCATAGGCTTTGGCCCCCACCGGATGGTTGGTGCTGGTCCAACTCACGGTAGTGTCATACTTGAAATCCACCCCGTCCTCACCCGGATAATAATGAAATACCGTGTTGGGGTCCACCTGCCTGCTGGCACCCCCGTTATCGTCCTCTGTACCGTCCGCAATGAACTGTTTGCCATAATACTCCTCAAAATAATACAGGTCATCCAGGCTGTGCTGCTTGAACACAATGTCATAGCCATTGCTGTTGGTCACATAGTAGGTGGTGGACAACTCCGAATACTGGATATTGACCAGCAGGGGGAAGTCATGGAGATCCTCATCCGATTCCACCTTTTCATGATGGATGGTGATCTTCCTGCACCTGGAAAAGTCCCCGGTGTCCAGGGAACACCACTCCACAGAATAAAAAGTGTAGGGTGAGTTCTGATTGTTGTAAGAGGTCTTCATCCATCCATCCGAGCGGGCCACCTTGGAGAGGCGCACCTCCTGGATCTCGCCGTCTAGTCCCTTTCCTCCCTGCGGGAGATTTCCGATGGTGGGCTCGTCAATGGGAGGGGTGGCATAGAGGTGTGTGCCGGAAAGGGTTGTCTCTCCCATTTTTCTGCCATTCATAAAGACCTTCAGCTTGTTGTCCGAGGCACTCCAGGATGTGGCCACATGATACCAGGAGTCCCCAGGGACAAGCCCCGGAAATTCATATCCTCCATTGAGGGCGATATCCGTGCGCATCCTACAACCTATATTGTCATCTTTTTTGCGCAAGAGGAAAGTCTCTTCTTCATGTCCGGTCCCCCAGTTCTTCCCGAAGATACGGTCATCCCCATAGTCATCCGGGCTTAGCCATGCCTCCACGGTAACCCCGGTCCAGTCGGCATCATTTACCGCATCCAGCCGGATCAAGTCTTCGTTGCCGTCATAGTGAAAACTCTGACAATAACCGAATTTCCCGGTCAACCGGTGCGGGGTTTTGGTGGAATCCCCGCTCCCTTCCAGTCCGCCCCCGGTGCCGTGATGTCCGTTTCCGCTGCTGTCTTTGTACTCGTCGGCATTCCCGCTCCCTGATTCCTGGAGGTGCAGGACCGCTTCATACTGTTGATCCCAAACCGCAGGCGGATTTTCAGTGGGAGATGTGATACTGCTGTTTCCGTAAAATATATAGAGGATCGTGTCTTCGTCATGCTTCAGCAGGGGGACCTTCACCCAGGCGATCACCTTTCCGTTGCTGCTGTCATAATACTGCATCTCATGGTCCAACTCTCTCATGAAGGAATCATATCTGGTATATTCGTAATAACTGCCCTGATAGGTCCAGGTGAAGTCATAGGAATAATTGGGGTCCTGAAACACGGCCCGATAGCCGTTATAATTGCGATCAATATATCGGTGCTCGTCCAGATAGGAGGACCATCTCTGGTATTTGCTGTTATCTGAGGATTTGAGTGTATAGGTCACCCCATGATATATGAAGGAATTCACAGGTGTGAAATTGGGGGAACCGCTGTTTGCCCGCTGATTCTGCACACCACTGACAGTATACTTTACCTCATCCAGTTCTTGCCTGGAGAAGTAAAGGGTCTCAGTGATACTGGAATCAAGGGATGGTTTGTAATATGGGAAATAACCGATCAGGTTGGAGGTAAAGTTAAAATGGGTCTGCTTGAATGACATGAGGCCGAGGTTGACAAATTCCCTGGTCTCGTTTATGGCCTCGGTGATGACCTCCTTGGCGATACTCATCCGGCTGTCGATATGGTCTCCTTGGACCCTGCCTTGGGAATCCGGGGTGTTTAAATCGTTCCCGTTTGGATCTCTCCTCATGCTTCCGGATGTATCCAGGATGAGCAGGATATTGGGCCTGACGTACTGCTTCTCCATCACATCCACAAGATCCATCTTTGCCCAGGCAGAGGATGCCAGAATCCCGATTCCCAAGAAAAAGACCAAAATCCCTTTTTTCATAACAATCCTTTACAGCGTTATGGTTTTCCCATCTCTGGTATCCCACCCGGATGAATATCCCTGATAAAAATTCCAACTTTATTTGAGCCTTCCAAACCATTCTGCCACCCAACATTCAATCCCATGCATAAAAAGAGTTAATAAAACTCGTTGTGGCCCAATGAAGAGCCACCTTATTCTTAAACCTAAACTGCTTTAATATTTATCTTCATTCAATACTATATCGGCATATATTCAGTATTGTATCGGCCATTGATGAATATTGGTTCAATTACATCAGAATATATGTCGTCATGACAAAACTATGTCGGTATTTTGTTTTTTTACTTTCATTACCTTAAGGAATTTGCTCATATGATTATTCAATGAACTCAACATTCAAGGGAAATGGATCATTATCTTTATTGATCATACAAAAACAGGCATGTATTTGGAGGGGGGATTGCAAACAGAATGAATAATCCCTGAGATGATGGATAATGATCCTCATAAAAAGAAGACCCTTTAAGGAAGAATAACCTTAAAGGGCCCAAGAGGGGTTAAAAAGAAGGAAATTACATATATATATATTGCAATATTTTTATAAAAAATTTCAATCAGGGGATTCCCTGAAAAAGTTATAGGGAAAAGTATTATCCCCTTTAAAAACAGATAGCTCTATATCATCGGGTTATGTAGTTATGCTTCCCTGATATCAACAACTCAGAGCAGGTCAGACATTTAAAGAAATCGCCGTCTTTGAACTTGTATTCTTCCTCATAAAGATAATTCTCGCACTTGACGTCATTTATATCAGTGACCGGATTGATTTCCGTACAGCGGCATGAGACTAAAGGAGGACATTCCCCATAACTGAGGTTTTCGCAGTTTCTGTCAAAATACCACATCCCCTCCAGTTCCTTGCAACGATCTTCAGACTGCTCATCCAAACATTCCACAGGATATGCAGCCGTCTCATTCACATAACTCAGACGCGTATGACAGCAGGCACCCAGGCTCTGATACACAACAGGACAATCATCCAGTGAAAGTTCAGAGCAGAGTGAACAGGGATAAAATTTACCAAAAACATCGAACTGATTGTGGACGAGTACTACTTTAATGTTCTTTACAAATAAGCCTATTTATATAATCTTGTTTTATTAATGAAAATAATCTATTCTATAAATTATAATAATATAGATATATTGAACGCCAAGAGCAACTCGTCATTATGCACTTTAGCCCGGAGCAATCTTAAAAAAATTGCTTCGCTGCCCCCTCGTTTCACTCGGGGCTTTGGCTCACCGCAATGACATACCATCATGTCAGATGGTTTTTAGCATTCACCATAATCAGAAAAGGAGATCTATAATGAAAAATCCTTTATTCCGGCTTGTGACTCTTTTTTTTATTATCATAATTATTCTATCCGGATTCATGGGTTTTAATAAAAATGCTTATGCAAGAGTGGAATGGGAGGTCTTACGACAGATAAATCTCAATGATATACCAATTGACACTGCCATTTCTTTGGATGGAACAACCGCTTATATTCTTTGTGATAAAAATATCCTGATCTATTCGATTCAGGACAATCAGATCACGGATACCATCCCCCTTACCGGCAAATTCACCCAGATTGCCTTTTTTGAAGAAGGGGAAAGGCTTTTCCTCACAGACAGGGAATCGAAACGACTGTCTATTATTCAATTATCAACGATTTATAATATTGAGGCAGGGCAATCACCAATCATCGGGGATAAAGACGCGCCTGTAAGCGTTGTGGCATTCTTTGATTATCAATGTCCTTATTGTGCCAGGATCTATCCGGTACTCGAGGAGTTGCTCGAAAAATATCCCAAGGACGTCAACCTCATCATAAAGCACTTTCCTCTCAGGATGCATCATTTCGCTGAACATGCATCCCTTGCTGCCCTTGCATCTTCAAAACAGAACAAATACGAGAGAATCACAAGAAATTTTTTTGATAATTATAAGGATCTGAATGAAGAAAATATAAAAAAGTATATGGAGGAAGCAGGTCTCGACATGAAAAAGCTCGATACCGATTTCAATGACCCTTCATTAAAAAACATCTTAAACCAAGACCTAAACCTTGGCACAAGGCTCAAAGTTCGAGGGGTACCGACCCTTTTTATCAATGGACGACCTGTTAAATACCGTTCTCTGAATGCCCTATCGAATATGGTTGAAACCGAGCTTTCGAAAAGCAAATAATGGCATATTGAACAAAAGGATGTTGATAAAAAAAGCCCGCACAAGATGTGCGGGCTTTTTATTTCTCCAATTATAATACGATGTTAACTATTTGAGATCAATGACAGACCTAGATTAATCCCATTGCTGCAAGGCTACCGATCATACCGGAGGTACTTAGGCTCATACCAAGGCCACCAAGACCGAGGCCACCGATACCGCCGCCAAAGCCGCCGAGTCCAAGGCCTCCAAGGCCCATTCCACCGATACCGCCGCCAAAACCGATTCCGCCAAAACCGCTACCGATACCAAGGCCACCTAAACCGTACCCAGCATAACTGCCGTAGGGGGAGCCATACATGCTGCTTCCATAGGGGGAGCCGTACATGCTGCTTCCGTAGGGGGACCCATACATGCTGCTGCTTCCATACATGCTGCTTCCGTAGGGGGATCCATACATGCTGCTTCCATAGGGGGAGCCATACATGCTGCTTCCATAAGGCGATCCATACATGCTGCTTCCGTAGGGGGATCCATAACCACCGCTATATCCATAGGGGGAGCCATACATGCTGCTTCCATAGGGGGAGCCATAACCACCGCTATATCCATAGGGAGACCCATACATGCTGCTGCTTCCATAGGGGGACCCATAACCACCGCTATATCCATAGGGAGACCCATACATGCTGCTGGATCCATAGGGGGAATAGCCGTAACTGCTGCCATAGTAGCCGCCATAGCTACCGCTGTATCCATAGGGAGAGTAGCCGTAACTGCTGCCGCTGTATCCATATGAAGGATAATATTGTGCAAAGCACAAATTGGAAGAAACTAATAAAAGTCCTAAGAAGACGATCGATAGAAATAAAACACTCTTAACCATTGTTTTGTAAGACATACTTTTTAACCTCTATATTATGAATGATGATTTGAAAAAGCTTTGATTAGGAATTTGATGTTTTCGATGAATTAAAAATCAATATTTAAAACGTATACCTATCACCACCTATCCCCCTTCCCTTATTACTATTGTTCTGAGACGGAAGTTAATCATTGAAGGTCCCGTGACTTAGATCTCATCAATTATAAGATCCAATACATCAAACAATTGACTGTTTTTATGGACACATTTATATGCGCCCAGTTCTTCCGCTTTTGAAACCTTTTCATCATCAAGATATGAAGAGACAATGATGACTTTCTTATCCCGGCTTATGTCTGCGATATCCTTCAGGATATCAAGACCTTCACCATCTTTGAGTCTCATATCCAGTAAAATAAGGTCATATCTTTTTACATCTATTTTTTCCTGAAATTCCTTATATGAAACACATATATCCACATCGTATTCATTCTGTATCAGATGATACTTCATGGCATTACAGAAAATCAGATCATCATCAATGATTAAAATCTTATTATTCAATCTAAAATCAGCCATACATTTTCCAATAAAAATCCACTCAATAAATTCAATCCTCAGATTATAAAGAATAACGCTTCCATGCATGAAGATTTTGGACCATGAAATCTGATTCCTTTGAATCCAAATGTGACTTCTTGACAGGATTATTGATGAGCATTTATTATGCCATTTGAAAATTCCTTTTTTTATAGCTATTTATAAATATCATGCGATTTCACAGTATCAAAATGGGATGTCTTTGGATTCCAAAAAGTACCAAAATGGGACTTTTTTGGAGCTGCATGATAAGGTCATCCCATCATCCTCCTTGTATATTTAAAAAGCCAGAAGTATAGTATGTATGTTTCATCATAACCCCTTCTGATCAAGAATAAGCTGAGGATAAAAATGAAAAAGATCATTCTGCTATGGCTCAGCATTCTCATATTGTTACCCCAGGGATGCGGTCTATTGGGTGATAGAAAACCGTATTCTCTCCAGGATATCCTTAAGAGACGTCCATCCGGAGACAAATACGTTTTCGATTTTGTAAATATCCTGGAGGACGCTCATGAGTATAGTGAAAGGTATTTAGAGGTTATAGAGAAGGAATATGCGATTGAACCTATAATTGTCAGCATTCCTTCTCTGGAGGATGCAAAGAGTATCCAAGAAGTGGCGGCAAAATTATTTAATAATTGGCATATAGGGAAAAATACAGGGGGAAGAGGCATCCTTCTTCTCTTCGCAGATAAGGAAAAACAGATTAAATTGGAGGTAAGTTATGAAATCGAGGATGTCTTTACCGATATGTTCTGCGGTTATGTCGAGGACCTCCAATTAAGACCTTATTTTTTAGCGAACAATTTGGGTCCCGGATTGCTGGCAGTAATGGAGGAGATTGAAAACCGGGCCCACATGAAATCACAGGGGAATTATACCCCAGGTGCCATTGCTCAGTTAGATAATGCCTTGCTTTCAGGCGGGGCAGGGGCAGGGAGAGATCTCTATCAATTCGAAAAAGAAAAAATAAAACATACAGGGGCCATGTATCCTGCAGGGAACACACCGACAGAGGCATGGCAGACCTTAATCCAAAGATGGCAAGATAAGGTGAGGGATTATAATCTGGGGGTATATACTGAGGTGACCAAGCTTGTATATAGAGATTTTCAAAATCTCCCTGATACCCGATACGACCAGAATCTAAAAACATATGCAAAGAAACCTTATAAAGTACTGCAAGACGATCATTATGCAGTGATCTTTTTTGGCAACAAAAAAGGGTGGGAAAACTCACCATTTTTGTTGTGTAACACTGCTGAGGGATGGAAATATGATATTGTGCATCAGCGCAAATATGTCCGAATGGGGCCCAGCCCCGATTGGGGAATAGAAAGGACCAATTTCCCTTATATTGATCTCTTGTCTCAGTGCCCCTATTATTCCGGACAGGATATGCCTCTTGAGAAAGAGGACATCTATCGGGTTGCAGAAGATAAGGAAATGGCTGAGCGTATTATACAATTAGAGGATCAATATAAGAATAATCCCCATGATTTTATGACTGCACAACATTTAGGAAGGTTATATGTGCTCACCGCAATTAATAATAGAGCCATCCCCGTCCTCAGACATGCTATGACACTGAATCCCACTGCGGCCCTTCCCCATAAATACATGGCAATGGCTTATGTGGACAGTTCCTATCAGTACAGGACGGCAATGGAAGAAATCAAAAAGTATCTAAGAAAAATGCCTGACGATGTCTTCGGATATAATTTCATGGGATTTCTTCACTTGAATCTAAAGGAATATAAAGAGGCGATCAAAGGATTTGAAAAGGCAATCCGGATTGCCCCTGATAATTGTTATGCATATTGCAAGCTCTCTCGAATCTATAGCACGCTCTTTCTCAGGGGGAACAGGAAAAAAAAGAAATATCAATCATTAGCTCTGGAAATGTTCGAGAAGGCGAAGCAAACCCCATCCGTCGACTTCCATAGAATTGCCTGGTTGGAGCATTGGTTGAAGGTTAAGAAAATATCCTGATTTTACCTGTGGATAAGGGTCTCCCTTCTTTTTCCGTTATTCCCTACATTTGACGCAATATATCGAAAGTCCAGCCACCATGAGCAAAATCGCTCAGCATAGTTTGTCCAGAAAATAATCTTTGCTTATTCGTATAAGATATGTTATTTATGGTTGCATAGCAAAAACTTGTTCATGAAAAATAATTGGTTAGCCACTTATAATGCGCATGAATGCAAAAGAAAAAACAGCCATCCTATCCACAGCCTTGAATCTTGCTTTGACCCTGGCCAAATTCCTCCTCTATTTTTTTACAGGCAGCCTGGCCATCCTTGCAGAGGCATGGCACAGCTTCAGTGATATCGGGACATCGGCTATTGTCTATCTGGCGGTGAGATTTCAAAAAAAGGAGGAAAGGGGTCCGTCCGGTATCACCCTTGAGCACATCATCTCACTGGGTATCGGCGTATTTCTGTTGATTATTGCCATATCCTTATTATATAAAATTCCCTTTTCTCTCGGAGCCGGTCTCAAGAGAACGGTCATCTCCGGCATCCTTTTTCTCTTCTTTTCTGTTGGATCATTCTTTGTCTATAAATTCGAGACATCGGTCGGAACTGAAGAAAAATCAGCAGCACTTATCTCGGACGGCCTTCATTCCAAGGCAGATATGGTTGCTGCTTTTCTTACCGGAATCTCACTGATTCTGTATCGCCTGGGCATCAATATCGATAAACATCTGGCCATACTGATCGCACTTCTGATTCTCTCTTTTGCAGTGGAAAGCATCATCCAATTCCTCAATCCCCATATCCGCAAAAATCCCCAACTCATCGGTCAATATCGTTCGTATGAGTTGATTGCCAGTTTATTCAATCCAGAGACCATTCTCAAGGGACTGCGTGCCCTTGATCAAATCCTTGGCAGACCTTTAACCAACAGACCCAGAATCCTAAATGCCATCAAAAGGTATGCCTGGCTGGTCATCCTGCTTCCTCTCCTATGGTATGCCGGCACATCCTTGATCGTGATTGGTCCACGGCAGGAGGGCATTCGCATCCGCTTCGGAAGGTCTGTCAACAAAGCAATACCTTTAGGTCCGGGCCTGCATTTCAAATTTCCCTGGCCCATAGAAAGAATCGCAAAGGTCAATACCCGTGAAATCCGGAGGATGCATATCGGCAATATCACAGATAAAGAACCTTTTGCCCTTTTGTGGACCAAAGAACATGGTTCAGGGGAACCTTTTCTCTCCGGGGATAACAATTATTTTCATCCCTATCTCATTCTTCATTACCGTATAAGAGACATATTTGATTTTACCTTTCTCCACAAAGAACCCGAAGCAGAATTAAATAGTATGGCCCATAGAATTGTGACCCAACTTTTTGCAACCAATACCTTTTTTGACATAGCAACAAGGCTTCGCGGCGACCTGATCAATCAGATCCATCAAAGGCTGCAAACAGAGATGGATGCCATGAGGCTGGGAATCGAGTTATTGAGTATCAATACAAAGGACACCCATCCTCCCATCTTCATCGCAGATGCCTTTGAAAAGGTCATTGCCGCTTTTCAGGAAAAGGAACAGATGATCAATACGGCCACTGGCTACAGGAACCAAAAACTGCCGGAGGCCAGAGGTGAATCAGCCAAACGGATTGCAAAGGCCGAGGCATACAATCTGGAGAAGGAATACCAGGCAAAAGGTGATGCCTCCCGTTTTATAAAAAAAATGGAAACCTGGCAGAGAGCCCCTGAAATCAGCCGGGATTGTTTTTATCTCCGACGGATGAAGGATGTTCTAAAAGACAAGAACCTTATTATCCTCGATCCAAAGGCGGGCAAGCCTCAGATATGGATGGAATTTACCAATTTCCCAGACTTTTCGGACATAATTCAAGGAGAGCCAAAAAGATGAAAAAAATGAAAAGAATCGTTCTTTTATTCCTGTTCGGGGTGTTGATCATTTTGACCTGCGCCCTGCTCATGTTTACAGTGCGTGAAACAGAATATGTCATTGTTACACGCTTTGGCAAACCGGTGCGTATCATCGAGGATTCAGGACTTCAATTCAAATTGCCAGGTTTTTTTGAGACGGTCAATCGCATCGACCGCCGGGTGAATGTATTTGTCACCCAGCCCATCCAACTGCTGCTGGGGGATAAAAATCCGATCATTCTGACCTGTTATGTGTGCTGGCGGGTAAACAATCCTGCGCTCTTCTTCCAGTCCGTTGCTGCAACGGAATCAGCTCAACAAAAACTGGGAGATATGATCAATTCTCAACTCGGAATCGTTCTGGGAGACTACCGGTTAAATCAGATCATCAATACGGATCAGGAGCAGGGAAAGCTGGTGGAGATCGAGTCTAGGATACTACAAAATGCCAATGAGAATGCCAGGTCAAAATATGGGTTTGAGATCCTTCAACTCGGTATCCGCAGGTTGAATTATCCCTCCATTGTAGCAAAAGCGGTCTTTAACCGGATGCAGTCAGAGCGTGAGAAAGAGGCCAAAAAATACCGCGCCGAAGGCACGGAAAAGGCAGCCGGAATCGAGGCGGAAACGGATCGCGAGGTTACAGAGATCCTAGCTAAGGCGTATCAGGAATCAGAGACGATCAAAGGAGAGGGAGACAGGGAGGCAATAGGGATCTATGCGGAGGCATATGGTAAGGACCCTGAATTATTCGATTTTCTGAAATCCATTGAACTTTATGAGACCTTACTACAAGGCAAGAGCACTCTTATCATTTCAACGCAAACCGATCTTTTCAAATACCTGACTTCACCAAAAGGGGATCAGAGATAGCAAGGATGTCTGAAGAAACCATCAAAAAAAACCTGCACCTGAGCATGAGAAGCACCCGGATCTTCCTCTGGGGGATTCTGTCTCTCCTTTTTCTCATCTATGCGCTCTCAGGCATATATGCCGTGTCTCAAAACGAGCTTGGTGTATTGCAGCGGTTTGGAAAAATGATAGACAGTCATGTCATGCCGGGGATACACTATGCATTTCCGTGGCCGATCGACCGCATAGATAAAGTTGTTGTAAAAAAGGTGCATCGCATTATCCTGGATGACTTCTTTGAAAACAGCCACATCGCGAGGATCTTTCGGGATCTTACGGACCTGGATTCGTACTGCATTACCGGAGATAACAATGTAGTCAACCTCAACTGTGTACTTCAATACACCATTGACCAACCCTCCGATTACCTTTTCAATATGAGCCATAACGAAGCAGCCCTAAAAAATATCGCCTCCGCCGCCATTATTAAAACCGTGGCTGATATGTCTGTTGATGAAATCCTGACCTATGGAAAAAGCGATATCGAGCATCGGATTAAAAGGGATTTACAAACAAAACTGGACAACTTGAAAACCGGCCTGGACATCACCTTTGTGGAATTACGCGAAGTGCGCCCTCCGGAGAAGGTCCAATCCTATTTTGATGATGTGATAAATGCCCAAATCGACATGAAAAAATATGTTACCACTGCTGAGAGTTATCGTAATGAGCAAATACTGAATGCCCAGGCCCTGGCGAATCGTATGATGCAAAATGCATTGGCCTATAGACAAAGAGTGATTGCAGAGGCCACAGGTGAAACCAAAAGGTTTTTGGAACAATCGATCCAGGCCAAAAAGGATCCAAAGATTACCAGGGAACAGTTGTATATGCGATTCGTCGGAGAGATCTGGCCGAAGGTCAAGAAAAAATATATTCTTGAGCCTGGCAGCGGGGATCAACTCCGCATTAGGAATCCATGATCCATATCCTGTCGGATTGCAGGTGATTCAAAAGAAGATTATTGGAAGAGCAGATCATGCAATATAATAATTTTTTTTTATAGAAAAATATATGAATTCATTTAATAATTATTGCCGCAAATTATCGTCATAAATTTGATATATTTTTAAATTTGTTATATACTATAGGTAATATGTTATAATTGAAATTACATCTGTGATTATCCGACTCACTTTAAACTTTTAATTGCTACAAAACATTTGATTGTGGAGACTTGGAGGTGACCATGGAGTTTTGACATTATTGGTGTATGATGATTGACCAATATGTCTAAGCACTTCTTCCTAATTGGTCGACTCCCAGGAGATGGATAAGGAATAGTTTAGCCATTCATTAAAACATCATAATACTTCTTTTATTCCCCTAAATAATTTGAAGGAAAGCCTATCTATGAAAAGCAAATTAATGAAAGTATTCATTGCAGGTATAGTTGTATGTCTTTTAATCAGTCTGGCTTTTGTGTCGGTCTCTAAAGTGGATGCCTATTATGGCGGCAGTTATGGCGGCTATTATGGCAGCAGTATTTACGGCGGTCTCTATGGCGGTTATGGTGGTTATAGCAGCCTCTTGGGCGGTCTCTACGGTGGTTACGGTGGCCTCATGGGTGGTCTCTACGGTGGTTACGGCGGCCTCATGGGTGGTCTCTACGGCATGTACGGCGGCCTCATGGGCATGTACGGCGGCCTCAGGGGTATGTACGGCGGCC
>JBLIRM010000028.1:0-23216 GCA_049472295.1 bacterium
GGCGCCGGTCCCTGGTTCTGGCAGGCTTACAATGGCTTCGATGTCAGCGGCATTGCACCCGCATGGTATCTTGATCCGACCACCGCAAGCTGCGTACCCTCCTGGTTCCTTACAGGCACCGGGGGACCATGGTGGTCTTCTTATATAACGGGTGAGGAAACCGATTCCGAATCTTCCAATCGATATAGAAAAAGCAATTCCGAAGGTATGTATTTTCAATATGGTGCAGGAACTCCCCCCTGGTTTGATTCAGAGGATTTTCCAGGAGGACCTTCTTGGCTGACGGATCCCCAGGAGGGCGCCGGTCCCTGGTTCTGGCAGGCTTACAATGGCTTCGATGTCAGCGGCATTGCACCCGCATGGTATCTTGATCCCATGAGTGCAGCATGTGCACCCAACTGGTTTGTCGACGGGAGCGGGGGGCCATGGTGGTCTTCTTATATCATGGACACAGGGGAATAATCTCTGATCCCTCTTGCTGTCATTTAATATGAGTCCCAGGGGGATAAGAAATTACCATAGGGCAGGAGATATCTGTGAGGCGCCTCCATATTCACAGGGTCCTGCCCTTGGTTTAGGCAGGGCTATCATTCATCCGACAGAATTAATCCATAAGAAAGGAATAAAATGGTTCGCCTGATATTAGTCAAAGGATTTTTTGCCTTATGACCATGTCTTTAAATTTCGTTCTGAAATACTTTTAAGTAACTAAAGTTGATGGTCTCGTAAAAAGTCATGTATTGAGTCATTGCGAGGAGCGCAGGCGGTTGCGAGGCGAAGTCGAAGCAAACTAATCTAATAAATACTAACAGATATATATCTGAGATTGATTCGCTTCCCCCCACGCTTCGCTCGGGGCTTTGGCTCACCGCAATGAATGACTGGTAGTTCGATTCTATTTTCGGAGCAACCTTCATGCCCTTTCAGGGCGACACGAATAATAATGAAAATAAGATTCTATTTTCGAGACAAACCCTCATGCCGCTTTGGCGGCGCCACGAATGATGAAAATAAGATTCTATTTTCGAGACAAAAAAATAGATCTAAATAATGAAAGGGGGTGGGAGTTTTCGATTGATTAATTCACTTATTCTGATATCCAATTGTATAAGATAATTGATAAGGGGGGGGAATGAAAAGAGAAAAGTTTGGATTGAAAGTGATTGCCTTTCTTGTGGCATTATTGCTGCCGGTTGCAGCCTTTGGCTTTGTGAGCAACGGAAATTTTGAAGCAGGTGCTTATATAGACGGAAACGATGTTATTCCTGTGGACTGGGTCAAGGTGGAAACCCTTCCCGATCCGGACCCGACCGGTGAGATCTCCTATATCTATCTGACGGATGATAACGGACCGGGCGGCCAGGGAGAAAATGCCTGCCATTTCAGCCGGACAAATGGCGGGTCCAGTGGTGATTGGACAGCTATACGGCAGGAGGATTTGGACGTCGAGGCAGATATCTATCCCGATCTCGAACTATGGCTGGATGTCAAGGCACTGGATCACAACCTTTGCGGAGGGGGCCAGGCAGGTGCATGGGAATATCCCATCAGCGTTGTTATCCACTATCTGGACTCCGGGAACAATACCATGGATGCCCAGGTCGGATGGTATCTGGCAACAGACAGTGCTTGTGATGCCACAGAGGACTGGCAATGGTGGGAGAGCAGCGGACGCTGGGCAAAATCCAGACCGATCGATCCCGACACCTGGTATACGGAAAGCATAGACCTCCAGGACCCCAATCTCGACATGGCCTATATCACGGGTATCACTGTTGGCGGAGCAGGCTGGGACTTTGAAGGCAGGGTTGACAATGTCGGCATCTTCGTGATCCTTCCCATCGACATCAAGCCCGGGAGCTATCCGAATTCGATCAATCTGAAAAGCAATGGTGTCCTGCCTGTGGCAATCCTGACCACGGATGCCTTTGATGCACTGAGAGTTGATCCGAATACGGTTACACTGGGCGATCTTGATGCCGGAGGGACATCCCTTCCCGTTAAGAGCGGTGAGGAGGATGTGGATGATGACGGGGACACGGACCTCATTCTGCACTTCAGTGTACCTGAGTTGGTGGCTGAAAAGGCATTGAATAAAAACTCCACCGAAGCCGTTTTGACCGGGGAGACATTTGAGAGTATTCCCATCAGAGGCAGGGATTCGGTTCGCATCGTACCGCCTGCAAAACCGGCCCAGAATCGTTGGGGTTGGAGCATTGGCGGGCTCCACTGGGGCAGCTCGGGATTTGGCGGCCCCCCATGGTCTGTAACAGGCAGTGGCGGCCCCCCATGGTTTCAAACGCAAACCGGCGGACCTCGATGGTTTCAAACGGGTGTCGGCGGACCCTGGTGGGGATCAAGGATTATGTCCTCGAGTTCAACGAATTTCAGTTTGCCGAGCAGCAATTTCGGAAACGGCACCATAGGTTTCAAAGGGACAGGTAACGGCACACTCGGACCTCCCTGGTATCAGTCCAATGTGGGCGGACCTCAATGGTTCCAAACGGGTAACGGCGGGCCCTGGTGGAACCAGGCAGCTTCAGGGGTGCCTTCTGTCGGTCCGAAATGGTACCAGACGCAAACCGGCGGGCCCAGATGGTTCCGGACAGGCAATGGCGGGCCGTGGTGGGCATCAAATCTGCCGTAATCTGAAACGATAATGAAGGCTTGATTCTTTGGATATCATCAGATATTTATTTTAAAATATTGAATAAACCGCCCAGCCGCAAGCAGCGGGGTATTCATGGTTTTTTGCATCTTTATACGCCGCAAGCGGCGGCGGGGAATTGTACTCAATTGGATCAAAAAAACCCGCAGGGATTAGACTTCCTGCGGGTTTTTTAATGGCAATTCGGATTAGCCAGCTCGCTTAATTGAAATCATTTCACAATATCTTAAAAGCCTCAACCTTATTATCAAAAGGCAGGGGTCAATCGGTTACGAATTTTGGATTTCCTTGTGCGCCTTGGTTTCGAGCAACATGGTTTTGTCCGGGTTTGTTTCCTTGCAATGGCCCCCGGGACGCCATCCCACCGTCTCTTGAAAGAATATCTTTATGGTATGCTTTCCGATGGTGATCTCATCCTCGTCTCTCAGCACCAGGCGGTTGATCCTCTTTTCCTTCAGATAGGTCCCATTGGTACTGTCCAGGTCCTCGATCACATACTGGTCCTGATCCTTGAGTATCCTGGCATGATATTTTGAAACTGCAGGATTGTCTATTCGAATGACATTCTCAATACCTCTGCCAATGGTAATCGCCCTGTCGACGCTCTGGACCTCTCTGAGAATCCTGTCTTTGAACTGGAGCATGACTTTGATCATAGGTCACTCCTTATTGATATATGAATATTTATCATCTTGTTTCTATTCCCTACTATTCATTTCGGCAAAAACCGGTATGGTTCATTTATTCCCTTTGCAAACCGCCCCCACAGCCTTCTCTGATCCGAGCCTTTCAAGGCAGGCACGGATCTGATCCAACAATTTATCAGCGGACTGTGTCCTCTGGGTCACCGATTTTTTTAAAAGGCCTTCAACCATTCGGATACAACAGGAAGGGACATTGGATTTCACTTTGGAGATGGGGACATAATCCGTATTGGATATGGCAAACATGAGGCTGTTGATATTCTCCCCCTTAAAGGGTTTCTCACCGGTCAACAGTGCATAGAAAATGATCCCGAGTGAAAAGAGGTCCGAGCGTCCATCCACCTTTCTGCCCTCAACCTGTTCGGGCGACATATAGCTTGGCGTACCCACAATCTTTCCTGTACAGGTCCTGGTAGACGACATAAATCTGGCGATGCCGAAATCCGCTACCTTGATCTGTCCATCTTTCAGGACCATGATATTGGCGGGTTTGATATCGCGGTGCACCACATGATGTCCATGGGCATATGACAGGGCCTCGGCCACTGATGCGATAATCTTGAGCACCCTTTTCACGGATAGCAGTTTTCCCTTCCGGCAATACTCGGTGAGCTCTCTGCCATGAATCAATTCCATGGCAATATAGGCCAAATCATGATCATCACCCACATCATAGATAGTGACGATATTCGGATGGGAGAGTTTTCCGGCGGCTTCTGCCTCCCGAAAAAACTGCTTTTTGATCTCTGACAGCCGGTCCCCGTCGATAAAGCTGTATTTGAGGGTCTTGACAGCCACTTCCCGGTTGATGGCGGGGTCCTTGGCCAGATAGACATTGCCCATGGCCCCCTGGCCCAGCTCCTTCAGGATTTCATAACGCCCGAGCGTCGGAGTGATCATGGTATTTTCCAGAAGCAAGGTCCCCCCCTGAGTGTCGCCGGCAGACAGTACTACCTTATCCTCAATGCTCTTGAGTTTTTTTATCCTCTCCCTGATGTCCTTGAATCGACCCTCTTTGAGTATGTGGTTGTAAACCGCGAGTGCCTTATTGAACATACGTTTGCGCTCAAAATCAAGGCCGAGATTATAAAAGATCTCCTTGACCGAGGGATCTTCAATCGGACATCTCATGAATTTTTCATATGCCATATCCAGCATACCCTGTCCCTGGAAAGAAAGACCTAGCATCTTTCTCAATTCCGTATTCTCCTGCTGCCTCTTTTGAAAAAATATCCGGTATACTGCCAGTGAGTATCCCAAGCCCGACAGAAAGACCAGCGGAAATACCTTAAACCAGTAACCATGGGTCAATAAAATGGCCGAGGAAAAACCGATCCAGGAGACCAGAAAGATCCCCAGGATAAGCGCACCGATCCGGTGATTGACTCTGGGAATAACGAAAAGCAGAAAAAAGCCGAAATAGAGGAGAATCAGCACCTCCAGGAAGAGGGCCCAGGTCGGCCGCAAAAAATATCTCTGATTCACGATATCTTCCACGATATGGGCCGCTAACTGGACGTCGGATATTTCCGTATTATACGCGGTCCTGTAAAAGGGGGCGGTCCCATCGGCTGTGACACCCAAAAGAGCAATCTTCCCGCGAAAGGCCTCTGCCGGAATCCGCCCTGCCAGAACGTCCGAAAAGGAAAAGGTTTGGAAACCCTTGCGGCTGCCCCTGGAATCGATAAGCATCCTGAATGAGGGATCAGTGGGTATATTCCATGAGCCATTGCTTAAGCCGGTAAAACCGAATGCCTCATCTCTGAATTTAAAATCCTTGAAATCCTTTTTTAGATATTTTGAGGCCACCTGCAAGGAAAACGAGGGGAAGAGTCTTTCCTGATACCTTATCAAAAGGGGCACTCTCCGGACCATGCCGTCCCTGTCGGCAAAGATATTGATATGCCCAAGTCCTCCGGCCTTTGTGGAGAGTTCCGGAAATGATGACTCAACCGCTTCGGCAACCCACTGCTCATCTTTAAAAAAGGCATCCTTTATGATTTCGAGTTTTCCCGAGGTTGCTTTATGTTCGGACCGGGCCCTTACCGTATCCAGGGAGTTCATCCGCATCCAGCCAGACATCTTTGATGCATCCCCTCCCCTGTCGGGCCTATTGAAAAAATGTACAGGCAGTATGACATTGACTGCCGACTTTACTGCAGATATCAGCATGGCATCATGATCGAGCCTTTTTTCCGACTGGGCCATTATTTGATCCATATTCTTCCGGGTCTTAGGGCCCTTTAAAACCGGTTCCTCCCGGAGGTGGCTCCTGAGGGACCTGATCTCTTCGAGCCCGGGATTCCATTCACTTCCGGACAATAGGAGGTGAATACCCAGTGTACCGGCACCGCAGTCTGTAAGATGCTCAATCATACGGGCAATATAGGATCTGGGCCAGGGCCAGTTTCCTATGGCTTTGATGCTCTGATTGTCAATGGCCACAATCACGACCGGACTCTCGCCTTTTCCCGGCCTAAATCCGGTCATCCAATCATAGGCCCTGTATTCCAGAAGATTCAAAGGGAAAAATCCGGAGAGCAATGCCCAAAGGATTGCCAGGATCAAAATACTGCATAAAGTATAGTAGGAAAAAAGGATCTTTTTTAATTTCATCGATTACTAAATCGTCCTTTTTTGCTCTATTAATCGGGGTATTTTGATTTAGTTTAAATACCGGTATGCCATGGTTTTGCCGGCTATATTGAAAATCTGGACAAAGATGGCATACTAATATGGGATCAGATCCTTAATTCTGGTGATTTGTTTCCTGTCAAGGCTATCCTTGGAAAATTCATGGATTGGTCGAGCTACCTGTCTTTCTAAAAACAATCGAGGAAATGACGAAAATCTCTTGATCAAAAGAAAGGATCCAAGATGAAACTTATTGTTCTGGGCAGTGGCACCTGTGTGCCTTGCCTTAAGAGAAATGCACCCGGTTATTATCTGGAGGTCCCGGATAAAGAGATACTTATAGACTGTGGAAGCGGGAGCCTCCTTCAGTTGGAGAAGGTGGGTAAAAGCTACAGATCCATTGATGCGGTCTTTATTACCCATACCCATCCCGACCATATCTCGGATCTGGTGCCTTTGATCCAGGCGCTTTTGTTCACACCCGGCTTTAAAAGGGAAAAGGAGTTGCTGCTGGCAGGCCCTAAGGGATTCAAGAATGTCTATGAACATTGTATTTCATCATTGATGAATATGCCAAAGGTGTTTCATATTAAAATGGTTGAGATGGAAGAAAGGCTGGACCTTGGCCCATTATCTGTATTATCTGCCAGGACGATCCATGCAAAGGAGAGTCTGGCATATCGGTTCGAAAAAGAAGGGAAATCCCTCGTGATTACCGGAGATTGCGATTACGATAAAAACCTGATCAGATTTTCTGAGGGTGCGGACCTTCTTGTGATTGATTGCTCTTTTCCTGACGCATTAAAGGTCAAGGGCCATCTTACCCCCTCAGAATGCGGCCTCATAGCAAAAAAGGCCAGGGTAAAAAGACTGCTTCTCTCCCATATATATCCATCGGATCAAACCGATGAGGAGAGGTTAAGGTCATGCAAGCGTTTTTTTGAGGGGGATGCAAGAGTTGCTGAAGACTTAATGCAGATAGAGGTGATACCCTTATGACCAGGGAATGCCTTTATCAGTAATTCAAACTTATTGATCCTGAAGCAGGAGGGAAGGCATGAATCCCCCCCTGCCCTAACCCCCTCTCAGAAGAGAGGGGGCAAGGAATCATGGAATATTACAAGGAAACAAATTAGATAAGGTGGCAAGCGGAAGAAGTCCTGCATTAAGTGCCAAAAGAGTAGCTGGAGGTAGAGGAACTGTGGCAGCAGCAGCGAGCAAGGCCGGATCTGCAGTGGCGAGGAGAGATGGATAGGCCTGGACGAAATAATTATTGGCAAAGAGCACGTTTTGCTGCAGCCAGGAGGTCTCAGTAGGAGGCAGTGCGGCATAACCCGCAGGAAGGCCGATTGGAACCGCTGCGCCGGTCGAATCAAGAAAGCTAGTGGGCGGCCAGAAGTTGATCCCATACAACATATCAAAATAGGCCAGACCTCCCGGGGTATTATAGAGAAGCCAGGGATAGGCCATGGATGGATCCCAGGTCAAACCCGGTTGCACCGGAAGCACTGTTGAGGGATTCAGACTGCTGATGATCGGTACAGGCAGCCCGGTAGCCGCATCAACCGGGGATAATGCGGGAGACCATAAGGGCCAGAGTGTATTATACGGAGGAAGGGCCGTCCAATAATCCTGCGCCTGGGCCATCCCAGTCAGGGTAAAACCAAAAAGCAGTAAAATGGAAAATGCAATTACAGCCATTCTAAAAAGATTTCTATTTGACATAATGTCACCATTCCTTTCCTGAGAATGTAATGATTAAAAAAATGGATAAAATCCCCTTTGACCATTGAAAAAATGGAAAAGGGTTCGATAAATGTGAAAAAAGGCTGATACCGATTTTGACAGTTGAAGATCTTAATCGGCTATTTTTTTATTGGACACCTCTTTCTTCTATGCTTATGTTTTTTCTTTTCACCTCCCTTCTACATTTTTAAATATTTTCGTCCACATTTGATATTCAGCATAAATGATGCCCGACAAAGGGAAGAAACCCAATGTCCGATTCATAAAGGATTATGCAAGTCATAAAAAATTGCAGAAGGGAAAAATTTCATAGGCCTTATGAAAAGGGTCAATTTTTTATGATCTTATTCAGCCATCTTGGATCCGATTTCCAATTTTTTTTTACACAAGGGGTAAAAGAAATTGAGATGAAAAGGGCAATCCATGAAATTGCTTTATGGAAGGATTTGGGTAATAATCGAAATATCGATGGCCGAACAGGGTATAATCATCAAAAAGGGGGCATAATGGGTCAGAAGGATATGGATCTCGGCACATTAAAAGAAACAGCCCGCCATTTCAGGAAGGAGATCCTGGAGACAATTTATGAAGCAGGGAGCGGCCATCCAGGTGGTTCCCTCTCGGCAGTGGAGATTCTTATCACACTCTATTATTATAAGATGAGACATAAACCGGAGGATCCCTGCTGGCCCATCAGGGACAGATTTATCATGTCCAAGGGGCATGCCAGTCCTGTTGTATACGTAACACTCGCCAATTGCGGGTATTTTCCCAAAGATGAATTAAGGAGCTTTCGCAGACTGGGCAGCAGACTGCAGGGGCATGTGCATATCGGCGTGCCGGGTGTCGAACTCTCTACAGGGTCACTTGGCCAGGGACTATCCGTGGCCAATGGCATTGCTCTCGGTGCCAAGGTGCGTCATATGGGTTTTAATATCTACTGCGTGATGGGAGACGGGGAGATCCAGGAAGGACAGGTATGGGAGGCAGCAATGACGGCCCCTCACCATAAGCTCGATAATATCTGTGCCATCCTGGATAGGAATCAGGTCCAGGAAAACGGTCCTGTGGCTGAGATCAAGAATGAAGAGCCCCTGGCGGAAAAGTGGCGAAGTTTCGGCTGGCATGTCAAGGAGGTGGACGGCCACAGCTTTCCCGAGTTGATTGCCGCCTTTGACGGGTTTGACAAGGTCAAGGGAAAGCCCATGCTTATCCTGGCGCACACGGTAAAGGGCAAGGGGGTATCTTTTATGGAGGGCCAGGCTGAATGGCATGGGAAGGCCCCCAAGAAGGAAGAACTGGAAATGGCCCTGAAGGAACTGGGATTTTAAAAGGGAAAAAAGGGGAATACCATGTGGGAAACCAAAGCCACCCGGGATGCCTTTGGCGAGGCCCTGGTGGAATTGGGGAAAGAGAATCGAAAGGTTGTGGTCCTTTCGGGTGATCTGGAGGATTCCACCCGTGCCGAGTATTTCAAAAAGGCGTTTCCCGAGCGTTTTTTTAACCTGGGTATTGCAGAGCAGGATATATTAGGCACTGCCGTAGGCCTCAGCCTGGACGGCCTGGTGCCCTTTGCCTGTTCTTTTGCGGTGTTTCTGACCAACCGCGCCTATGGTATCCTGAGGATCTCCATATGCTATAATAAAAGGAACGTAAAGGTGGTGGGCTCCCATGCCGGCCTGACTGTGGGAGAAGATGGGGCCACTGCCCAGTGTCTGGAGGACTTTGCCATTTCGCGCGTCCTGCCGAATCTGACTGTGCTCAGCCCGTCAGATGCCATTGAGACGAAAAAGGCCACCAAGGCCATGGCGGATTTTTCCGGCCCCGTGTATATGCGGATAGGGCGCTATCCCTATCCGGTCATCACGAAGGAATCGGACCTCTTCATGATCGGCAAGGCCAATGTGATGCGGGAGGGAAAGGATGCCACCATTATTGCCTGCGGCCTGATGGTGTCTGAGGCATTGAAGGCGGCAGAGGCCCTTGCTGGTTCGGGCATCCAGGCAAGGGTGATCAACATGCACACCATCAAACCCATTGATGAGGACATCATCATCAAGGCAGCAAAGGAAACCGGGGTTATTGTCACTGCAGAGGAACATCAGATCAACGGCGGATTGGGAAGTGCCGTGGCCGAGGTCCTGATCCGGAATATACCTGTGCCCCTGGAGATGGTGGCTGTGAAGGATACCTTCGGTGAATCGGGCACACCTGAGGAACTGCTGAAAAAATATCATCTGAAGGATGTGGATATCGTTCTATCAGTCAAAAGAGTCATTCAAAGAAGGTAAAAGGAGATCATCATGGAAAAGAGAGTTGCCGAGGAATTGGCCCTTTTCGGACAGAGTATCTGGCTGGATAACATCAACCGTTCGCTCATTGAAAGCGGGAGGTTGAAGGAAATGATCGGGCAGGGATTGAGGGGCATGACCTCCAATCCGACCATTTTCGACAAGGCCATCAGCAACAGCAACAATTATGATGAAAGAATCAGGGAATTATGCCATCCCAAACAATCCATCTTCGAGATATACGACGATCTGACCGTCCGTGACATCCAGGATGCAGCGGATATATTCAGACCGGTATATGATCGTACCCAGGGTCTGGATGGGTATGTGAGCCTGGAGATCGATCCCCAACTGGCCCAAAAGACCGAAGAAACCATCTGGGAAGGAAAAAGGCTGCATCAAAAGGTCAACCGCCCGAATGTCATGCTCAAGGTACCCTCAACGGATGCCGGATTCGAGGCCATTGAAGAACTCCTTGCCTCAGGGATCAATATCAATATCACCCTGATCTTTTCTCTGGATCAATATATCAAAACAGCCCTGGCATACTTGAAGGGACTGAAAAGGCGGTCGGAAAAAGGAGGGGATTTGAGCAAAATCCACTCCGTGGCCAGTGTTTTTGTCAGCCGCATCGACACAACCGTGGATGGCATGATCGAGGACCTGATCATACGGACTAGCGATCCTTCGGTGAAAAACCGGCTCCAATCCCTGAAAGGAAAGGCGGCCGTGGCCAATTCGAGTCTAATATTTCAAAAATATCTGGAGATCTTTGCAGGTGAAGAATTTCTGAGACTCAAAGTGAAAGGGGCAAACATCCAGAGGGTGCTCTGGGGTTCCACCAGCACCAAGAACCCGGCATATAGTGATATTAAGTATGTATCGGAACTCATCGGTAAGAACACTGTGAATACTCTGCCGGACAACACCTGGGAAGCCTTTCAGGACCATGGGACAGTTGAGGAGGCATTAACGGCTGATATCCGGGAGCCCCAAACAGTCATTGACGATCTCAAGGACTTCGGGATTGATATCAATGAGGTGTGTCAAAGATTGCTGGATGACGGGGTGGCTGCATTTGAAAAATCCTTCTTATCCCTTTTGAATTCCATTGAAAAAAAGGTCGAGGGGTTATGCATCACATAAACATTGCCCGTAAAGCGGATTTAAAAGTTTGTTGAACCGGAAAAAGGGTATCCGGATCTTGATAAAACATAATGCATCCTTTCAAAGCAGATTCCTGCAGACCTGCAATATACCTCTATACGATTTTAAAATCGAGCCATTTACCCTGGTGGCCTTTGGGGGGGCCGGGGATTTTAAAAAAGGGAAAATTCTCTATCTTTTGGATACCCCTGCAGATTCACTGCTTTAGCCACACTGTATCTCAAAATAACAAATCATTTTCAGAAAACCATTCAAAACCCTTTCAATAAAAATCTCATAATACTGTGCTGCAATCTATTCTATAATAAGTCATTGCGAACGGAGTGAAGCAATCTAAATCTGGGATTGCCACATCGCTGCGCTCCTATATTAGACTTTGTAATTGTCTGATTGCAGCTTGGTATAAATCTGCCAAAAGCCCTTGACGAAATCAATACAACTCCCTCAAGGATCCAATTTAAGCAAATTATGTTTTTCTAATCCATAAATTCTCCGATTTTTGCACATAATTTTTATGATAAGAATATTTAATTTTATTGTTATTGAATTGGTAAAAATCAATATATTATTTTTTTCTACGATATTATACCGCCAATAATATGTCATTCCCCCTCTCTTCGTTTGGAATACAAATTGCTATTTAAATCATAGAACCGTCTAAAAGGCCGGATTATGAGAAATAAAACCCCTATATTATATAACGCGTTACATTATTGTTTACATCAAAGAGTGATCCTGCTCCTGATATGTCTTCTGTTTTCACTACAGTATCTCCAAGGAGAACACTATACACAATGTATGTGCATCTTCCCTGATGAAATATTGGACCTTCCATGTTCCGTATCCTCAATCAATCTGATAAATGATGAAAAAAGGATCTCCATTGAAAAAACGGATCCAAGGCAATTTATCATTTCCCCTGATTTTCATATATCTTCTGTCTTTCATCTATCCCAAAAAAAAACGAATCTTTGGGATGAATCTCTACATATCATGTGTTTTAAAAAAAGGTTGTTTATACTACAGCACTACAATTCTTGAAATCCCATCCCCCATGTTCACACTTTATTTTCGCCCATAATGTGATCGTTTTTTATCCTTTATTTTGAATCTTGATTCATTAAAAAATTGTTTTTTGGATTGAAGTGTAAAGGAAATGCCTATGAAAATGGCCCAAATTTCAGATTAGATTTTATGGAGGTTAGTTATGCAGAGGTTAGAGAGTGATAAAAAATTTGAAAACAGCACTTCCGAGATTTTTGTAATAGTCATGATATTTTTATTGCTGCTGATATTATTTTTCCTTGCATTTATTCCCATCAGTAATGCTTATTACGGAATTTCAGGTCTGGGTCTTTATGGAAGCGGGATTTATGGAGCTTCGGGGATCTATGGGAGCGGAATATATGGTATATCAGGACTAAGCGGGCTTTATGGGAGCAGCATATATGGCATTTCCGGACTTGGAGGGCTTTATGGCATGGGGATGTATGGCCTGTATGGGGGGGCCGGTGGATTATATGGACTCTATGGCCTGAGTGGAATTTGCGGGCTTTATGGCATGTCAGGATTATATGGGCTTGGCGGCCTTGGCGGTTTCTATGGCCTTGGCGGAATGTATGGACTTGGCGGCCTTGGTGGTTTCTATGGGCTCGGAGGCCTTGGCGGGATATACGGACTTGGTGGGTTATATGGATCATCCTATGGATTAGGAGGCATGCTGGGCTCAATGGGTCTCTTATCCAGCCTTGGGCTGGCCAATCTCAATCCCCAGACACAGGTGCAGTCAGCTCCGGTAGTGGCAGCCGAGCAGGCCGGCACTTGGACTGGATCATGGTTCAGCCTTTTACAATTAAAGGGTGGGTTCATGAATATGACCCTGGTGGAGGATACATTGGCCGGGATTCTAAGCGGAGAGGTGAACTTGATACTCAATAAGATCACAAACTCCATCCCTGCCAATGTCACCGGTGTCTTACCTGCCGGTGTGGGCGCCGGGACTTCATTTGTTCTGTCCGGAGGGAACCAGGGCATCTTCAGCACCACATTCATTTTGCTTCCAAGCGCAATATCCATTTATGCCATTGAACTGACTTGTAACATGACCAGTCCGGTGACCATGACGGGTACCTATCAGATTCAGGATCTGTTAAAACTGAATGTGGACTACGGAAATTTTAACCTGACCTTAACCACTCCGGTCATTTAGCAATTTAATGATTTTTAGGGGTTATCAAGATGGGCTGTCTGAAAGATTAGGACAGCCCATTTATTACTCCGGTGTATCTTCATTTGATCCAAGAATTGCATTAAGAAAACCACAGAGACCACGGAGAGCACAGAGATTATTTTTTTAAATTCATCTGTGACCTCTGTGGTTAATTGCATTATTCGGGGTTAATGATTCCTTTGGAAAGGGATCAGATGAATCGATCGATCTCTCCGGCCAACTGGCCAAGGGGAGTCATTCGGTCCACACAACCGGTGAGGTAGGCCGCCCTGGGCATGCCGAAGACCACACAGGTCTCCTCATTCTGGGCCACAATGCTCCCACCCTTCTTCTTTATGGCCTGAATGCCTTCTGCACCGTCACAGCCCATTCCAGTCATTATCACTCCCAATATCTTCCCAGGCCAGGTCTCTGCGATGGATTTCATCATCACATCCACGGATGGACAATGGGGCTTGTCGCCAGGGTTTTTGCTGAGAACAACGGAGTATTTACTTATAGAACGGCGGATTTTGAGATGATAACCACCCGGGGCGATATAAATATGCCCCGAAAGGATGATATCGCCTTCCTCTGCCTCCTTGACCGCCATGGCACACTGGCGATTCATACGCTCGGCCAGTGAACTGGTAAACCCAACAGGCATATGTTGGACAATTAGTATGGCCCCTGGGTAGTTAGCGGGCAATGGGGTAAGGACCTGTTCCAGGGACATGGGCCCCCCGGTGGATGTACCTATGGCCACAATGTGGGAGGGGTTCTCATCCTTAAAGGTTACTGATAATGGAACCGGAGAAACTGGTGCCGATCTGGGAGCAGGCTTTGATTGAACAACCTTTCTCAGATCCACACCTGCGATCACCTTGATCTTCTGAATCAGGGATTCGGCAATATCGAGGATATCCATGGTAGTGTGGCAGGAGGACTTGTCGATAAAATCTACTGCCCCCATCTCCAGGGCCCTGAGGGTGATCTCTCCTCCCTCACTGGTCAGGGAACTGACCATGAGCACAGGGACCGGGTTCGCCTGCATGATTCGCTCGAGTGCCTGAAGGCCGTCCATATCCGGCATCCTCACATCGAGTGTGACCACATCGGGCTTCAGGCTCTTGACCTTCTCGATGGCTTCAATGCCGTCCCGTGCCTCTCCGATGACCTTGATCATGGGATCGGAACCCAGCATCCGCTTCATGGCCTTTCGAATAAAGGCCGAGTCATCCACCACTAATACCGTTATCTTTTTGGGTGACATATTTTATTATTCCCTCTTTTGATAAATGATGGTTTGGGGAAATCGTTTGGTCTCGAATTCATCGAATATCCCGGTCAAGGTCTCGGAATGTCCGAGCAGGAGATACCCTCCCGGCCTCAATGCCTCGTAAAAATTGTGTATGGCCTTTTTTACCTTTTCCTCAGAGAAATAGATCATTACGTTTCTGCAAAATATGATGTCAAGATCCCTCATGGGCAGGGGGTACGTAATATTGCCGGAAATAAAAGTGGTCATCTTCCTGATACAAGCCTTTGCAATATAGTCACCGGAGTTTGGTGCAAAGAACTTTTCAATATACTCCGGTTCGGTCATCCGGAAGGAGCGATCATAATATATGCCCTGCTTGGCGGTCTCCAGGGCCTTTTCATTGACATCCATGCCAATGATTTCTATGTCCCATCCCCAGAAAAACTGGCCCGTATCAAAGGTCAGCATGGCCAGGGTGTATGCCTCTTCTCCTGAGGAACATCCTGCGGATAATATCTTGATCTTTCTTTCATTACCAGCAATCCTCTTGTCACGAAACTCCGGGAGAAGGAAATCCCGAAACACATTCAATTGAGGAAGTTCACGAAAGAAATAGGTTTCGGTGTTGGTGAGCAATGAGATCATCCGTGCAAGCTCATGATCGCTCTCCGATCCATACTTGACATACTGGATATATTCATCAAAGGATCGGAACCCGAGGCTCATGACCCTGGGAAAGAGTTTCATCTGCACAAAGGATCGCTTTTCATCCTTGAGACGAATACCAAAACGATCGTGGATATATTCCTGGAGCAACTTGAATTCCTTTTCAGTGAGTTCGAACTGATATATCATGTAATGTCCTTGATCCTTTTAAGTGCGAGACCGGCTTCCTTCCGAACCTCTTTGCTGGGGTCTTCCTTCTGAACCTTCACCAACGAAGGGATTGCCTTCCGAGCGCCCGATTCACTCAATGCCCTTACAGCCCAACACCGAACGGTAAAAAACTCCTCCGTGAGGATCTCCATCAGAAAATCCACCATCCCGGGGTCGCGAAGCCGACTGATGAGATCCACCAGACGGCATTTGAGCCGGGCATTGGAACGCTTGAAAAGTTCGCGGAAGATATCCATATCAGGGATACCCAGTTTCTCGAGTGTCCCGATCACCTCGGGTTGAAGATTCTCATGATTGATCAACTGCAGGATGGCATTGACCGAATCCCTGGCACCCAAGGTGCCAAGGGCTAGTATGGCCTCCTTTTTGACAATATCCTCAGGATCCTGCAATCTTTTCAGGATATGGACTGCGCATTTTCGATCTTTTAGTTTTGCCAGGGACTGAATGGCAGCACTTCTGACGCCCCAGTCTGAATCATCCAGCGCAATGACCAGGTCAGGGGTTGATCGTCTGTCATTAATCTGACCAAGGGATTCAATTGCCATCCTTTTCAGCTCAGCATCCTGTTCCTTGAGCAAACCGGTCAGAAACCGGGTGCTCTTCTTGTCATGGATACAACCCATGGCCTGAATAATGGCCAATCGCAATGGTTTATTCGAAGAGTCAAAGCAGGTCATTAAATCCTTGATACAGGAGGCATGACCTATCTTGCCCAGGGCCTCGATGGCAGCGATTCTGACATCCGGATCGGGGTCCCCGAGCAATGGGATCAGTGTGCCCTCCAGTTCCTCCCTTGATCCGGTTTTGATAGAACATGCAACTGATTTCCGCACCACAGGGCTTGGGTCACTGATGCCCCTGATCAGGATCTCTTGGGGGAGCTGATCCGCCTTAATGGCGCTCAATGCCATATACACCTGGGCCCTTATCTCATCACTATTTTCCTCTAACAGGTCTTGCAGAGGTCCACAAGCCCTAACGTCTTTCAGCCTTCCCAGGATCTGAACGGCCAGAGACCTTCTCAAAGGATAATCGGATGAGAGATCAGGAAGGATCTTTTCAACCAGGGATCCTGACCTGGATTTTCCCAGAATCTCCACCAGGGTGTAACGTATCTCGGCCTCCGGATCTGAAAGCAATTCCAGGAGCGCATCCTCCACCTCCTTCAGATCCAGGCCTTCGGACATGGCCAATAACGCCTGATATCGTACCTCGCTGTACTCGTCTCTCAGAAAAGGAATACAGGCCATTACCCCATCCCTGCCTCCAATCCAGGTAATGCTTCGAATCAAAGCGGTCCGGATTCCGGGGTCCGGGTTTTGAAGGGCCTTGATCAGTTCGGGCACGGCTTTTTCCCCGATGGAAACCAGGGCACCCACCACATATTCTTCCAATTCATAATTTTGAATGAGTGTCAACAGACTCCTTACGGCCCTTTCTTCCTCGAGCCATCCCAGGGCGATGATCGTATTCTTTTTGATTTCAGTATCCGGGTCCAGCAGGGAACTCAACAGATGGTCAATCAGTTCGCCATTATTGAGGGCGGTTTTGATACTTGGCAGACAACCCCCATCGGGTTTAACCATACGCTGAATATTCACCAGGGAGGCAATGGTATCATTCCTGACTGCAGGATCATTCTGGGAAAGGATATCAGCCAGCACCGGGATGACCGATATATCACCGATCTTTCCGAGTGCCTCGATCACAGCCTGTCTGAGCATCTCATCTTCCAGGAGACCGACAAGATGTCCTGCAGCCGAAGGATCGCCGATATTTCCCAGCGCGATTACTGCGGGGTATTGGATCCAGAAATCCTGTTTCAGACAGTCAATGAGCGGAGCAATGGCCCTGGCGTCTCCAATCTTTCCAAGGCCCTCGGCAGCCACATGTCTCACATTTTCATCCGGATCATCGAGCACCTGGATCAGATCTTCCACTGATAAAGGGTCCCCGATCTCTGCAAGGATGGTGGCACTGAACATTCTCACTTCCCCATCCTGATCCTTGAGCAGTCGAAGCAAATAGGGTGTGGCCTCAGTGCCGTAGCGGGGGAATGCCTCCATGGCCGCTGTTCTGAGATTGGCGTTTTCCTGATCTCTCAGCAACTCTTCCAGCCTCGGGAAGATCAAATCCTTGGGGAATGCACAGATCCCTTTCAGGGCCTCTTCCCGGACACGATAACTCGAATCTGCCACAGCCTTCAACAGATGAGGAAGCACTTCTATGGAGTTTCCCTCTGTAAGGGCCTTGACTGCTGAATAGCGTGTCTCCTCTGCTTCAGCGGACAAGTCATCTTCAAAGGATCTCAGATTTCTTTTATCCATATGATATCATCCGTTCTTATAATTTAATTCGGTTTTTGATAAAAGTATGCCCCTTCATACTCCAGAGTCTTGAAACAGTGCTTATATATCCGAAGAAGCTCTGCATCTCCGGTAAAAAGGTAGCCCCCTGGTTTAAGACAGCCAAATAGATTATCCACAAGCTGCTGCTGGGCGGTAAAATCGAAATAGATCATCACGTTCCTGCAAAATATCATGTCAAAGAGTTCAGAAAGGTCACGCTTTTCTCTGGTGCCATCCAGACCAATGAATGGGCAGGGTCCGCCTTTGTAATCATTCAGATGACGGAGGTTAAAGATACGAAAATCAATACGTTCCAGCAGTGAGTCTCTCATCTTGGCACCACCATTGCAGTCTTTCATATATTTTTTCTGATAATGACCGGAAACATTCTTCAAAACACTGGTTTCATAAAAACCCATGCGGGCCTTGGTAAGGGCTTCTCTACTGATATCAGTGGCAAGGATCTCTGTGTGCCATGCCTTGGGGTATTTCAAACCCTCCATGATTGTCATGGCAATGGAATAGGCCTCTTCACCTGTGGCGCATCCCGCACTCCACACCCTTACGGGCATTTTTTTGGCCCCGGACCATCCTTCCTCCGCAATTAATCTCTGGGCCTCTTTGGACAATCGCTCCTCAATCCGTGGAAGGATATGCTTTGTCAATGCCTTGAACTGATCAGGTAGACGAAAAAAATAGGTCTCCTTGGTAGTGATCCCTTCTATGAGCAGATCAAATTCATCAAAGTCATTCTGCAGCAAATCGAAATAGGCTTCATACGATGGCAGTTCCAGGTTGTTCAACCTTTCCCTGAGTCGCATCTCCAGACCGATCTGCCGGGAAGGGGAAAAGCGCAGCGAACACTGTCTGTAGATCAGATCCTGAAAATGATTCAGCAGATCCGGGGAAAGATCAGGCATTCATCAAGTCCTCTTCACGTGCATCTTCGAAATCTTTGAGGGCTTTTCTCTCCCTCCGGTTCAAAATATGATCAGGTGAAATAATGATTATCAAACCATCATCTGTCTTTGCCAGACGGGTAATACAGGCCTTCTCCCCTTCTCTTACCACAGTATCGGGAAGGGTTTCATAATTTTCGGATTCCAGCTTCAGAACCTTTGAGATATCATCCACAATCACACCCAGTAAATGGTCTTCCAAATCCAGGATGACAATCCTCTCTTTATCTCCTTCATTTCCCTTGATACTCAGGCGTTTTTTTAGGTTTACCACCGGAATGACCTGGTCTCGGACCTTGATCACCCCTTGCACGAATTTGGGGGCATTTGGAATGGAACTGATTTTTTGAAGATGAATAACCTCCCGGATCTTGAATATATCAATACCGTACATCTCCTCCCCCAGACGGAATGTGACCATCTGTGCGTCATCCCCCTGTTTCCTCGATTGTTCATTCATTATCCGTATCCTCCGCTATTAAAGGGGGACACAGTATCATGTGCCCCCCATACATATTAATTCGATCAAAAGATAAGATATCTTCTATTATAATGATATCAGGGTATTATTCCGTCCTGAATGCCTGAACCATTTCCTGAAGATCTTCAGATTGATTGGCCATATCTTTGGCCGATCTGGAAAGCTGCTCCACAGCAGAAAGGTTGCCCTTTGCAATCTCACTGATATTCTCGATCGCCTTCACCACATTATCTCCGCCCTTCTTCTGCTCCGAAGTGGCATTTTTCACCTGCTCTGTCATCTGACTCATGGCCTCCGCCGCCTTGACCACCTGCTGGATACCTGCAGCCTGCTCATTAGTGGACTGGGTAACGGATTGGGTGAGCCTATTCATCTCCTCAACAGCCGTCACAACATTTTTGGCGGCAGTAGACTGCTCTGAGGTGGCACCGGAAATCTCCTGCATGATGTTGGAGGTGGACTTTACAGACTCCGTAATCTTGGAGATGGCTTCACCCGCCTGATCTGCCAGTGCAAGCCCTTCACCGGAGCTCTTGGCGCCCTCCTCGGTTGCCTTAACCGCTGAGTCGGTTTCGGTCTGCACCTGCTTGATCACATCACCGATCTCCTTGGTGGCCTTGACTGACCGCTCTGCCAGTTTTCGCACCTCATCTGCAACCACAGCAAAACCCTGCCCTGCTTCACCAGCACGGGCCGCCTCGATGGCTGCATTCAGGGCAAGAAGGTTTGTCTGGTCGGCAATCTCTTCTATCACCTTAACGATGGAGCCGATGGCCTCGGATCTCTGACCCAGGTTCTGGATCACACCCGAGATGTTAGACATCATGTCCCCTACAACTTTCATCCCTTCCACCATCTTCATGACGGCTTCCCCACCATTGGTGGCCTCGTCACTTGCTTGTTTGGAAAGTCTGTCGGCTTCTTCAACATTTTTGGCGGTCTTTTCAATAGTCACAATCATCTGCTCGATGGTTGAACTGGTCTCTGACACATTGCTGGCCATGGATTCTGCCATTTTGGCCACACCATCGGCCGTAGTGCCCATCTGTTGAATGGAGCTGGTAGTTTCATCCACATTGCTGGCAAGACCCTCGGCATTTTTGGCCACATTCTGGATCTGAACGGACATCTCTTCCATGGTTGAGCCGGTTTCTTCGGAAGCACTGGCCTGATTCTGGGCACCCTTGGTAATCTGATCCGTAGCAGCAGAGATCTCATCCGCAGCGCTTGCAACGGATTCGGAGGATTTCCGCACGCGACTGACCATATCCCTGAGGCTGCCGATCATCTTCGAGAAGGAACTCCCAAAGACATCATGCTCGGAGGCAGCCTGAACGGTGACCGACAGGTCCCCATTGGCGATGCTGTCAGCCACATCGGCCATGCCCCGAAGATACCCAAACATGCCATTCAGGGCATCCCCAAGATCACGTGTTTCATCCTTTGTGTTGATTTCAACCTGTTTCGAAAGATCACCCCTTGCCACCTGGCGTGCAAAATCCACACACAGTGTCAGAGGATTTGTGATGCCTTTTGTAATGAATATTCCGATAAAAACACCAGCCAATAGAGCCAAGATTGTCACGAAGATGAGAGTGGAACGGGAGGAGGCCTCTGCTTCATCGGCCCGGGCCATAGCCTGATGCATCTCCTCTCCGGCAGCTTCTTCCACATAGGCCATGGCCTGGTCGACCTGCGCTCCCAGTTTATCCACAGCTTCCATGTGCTCACGCGTGTGTTCTTCCAGTTCGATGGCCACATCCTTGGTATCGAACATCTTTCCCTTACCTATTGCCAGGTCCTTGAATTCCTCATATTTCTGGACCACCTCATACGGGAGGTAAGACTTCAGGGGCTCGAAGTCCCTGGTCGTCTGCAGGAATTCCTCCCGCAGCTCATTCTTGGATGCATTTTCCAGGGCCACGTATTCCTCGACAAGGGCCTTCAATTTATACATCAGGGCCTTGGCCTCCATTGAGGCATCCACCTTCTTGTCAATTGCCATCTCCTCATTACTGGTCAGTTTTTCCTCATACGCAGCCAAAAGGTGCGCCAGTTGCTGAGCGCCGCTGTCGAAGCTCTCCATCAGTTCCCCGGCCCGGGCTTCGGCCTGGATGTGTTCCCTATGATGCTCAATCATCTCTTTGGCATTGGCTTCGAACTCCTCGTGAAGCTTTTGAACACCAAGGACGGACTTGGCGATCTCGGAGCCGGCATCCACAGGCCTGACGCCGATCTCGTTATCCCCTTTGACAATGGCATCCACGTGCCTGTCAAACAGGGAGTTAAACTCGTAGAACTCCGACGCGATGGTCTCTAATTTTTCCTCATCCTCGCTCAGAAGGAATTCCCCGAGTGCGTCCCGGGCCGAAACGATATCAATGGTGCCCTCCATGGACATATCCGCCACAGGGACCTTGTCATGCAAAATCACATCTCCGGCCTTACCCACTACACCAATATTGTAAATACCCAATACTCCAGCAAGAGCAACCAGAAGAGAAACAAAAACGAATCCGCTGATCAATTTTGTTCCGATGTTCAATCTCATGTCTTAACGCTCCTTTCTTAGCTTTATTAAGAGTCCAGAGTGAAAATGTTTATGAGTGCTTCCTTTTTGATGTCTCGTTTTGTATGACTCATCTCTTATTCCTTGTTATCCAAACGGGCAAAGCCTTTTATCAAAACCATACAAAAATAAATCATTCGATAACAAAAGGTGATAATCGGCTTGGATCACATATTGGATAAAAACAGGAAGTGTGAACGACATTATGCTGCCACCTCCTTCCCGATGATTTGTTCAAGGTCAAGCAGTATAATCATCCGCTCGTCCATTTTGCCAACGCCTTTGATATAATTCTCCTGGATCTGCACCACTTCCTCAGGGGCATCCTCGATCTGCCCGGCAGCCATATTAAGCACCTGGGCAACCCGGTCCACCATAAGCCCCAGCACCTTTCTACCCTGCTCGACCACCACGATCCGGCTATCATTATCGATCATAGCCTCACCCAGACTGAGCCTCTTCTTGAGCTCGATCACCGGCACAATCCTCCCCCGCAGGTTCATCACTCCCCTGACATGTTCGGGGGCGTTCGGCACCCGGGTAATATCCCCCACCCTTTTGATCTCCTGGACCTGGGATATGGGAAGGGCATATTCCTCTTCCTCCAGGAAAAAGGTGACGTACTTCATCAGGCCTTCATCCTGAAGCCCCCTGTTTACGTTGTCTTCATCCTGAAGCCCCCTGTTTCCATTGCCTTCATCCTGAAGCCCCCTGTTTACGTCGCCTTCATCCTTCTCTTTCCCCTCGGCCCCTTCCTTTCCATTCAAAAAACCGGACCCCAGGATGTCTTCAGCCAACCCAAACGAGGGTAAAGGGGTTGTTCCTTCCCCTGCCCTGCCTTGCTCCTTTTTTCCCATAGCTCTCTCCTTATCAGGTTAATTCCAGTTCTTTATCTTACTGATGACCTCCCGAATATCGTCCTGCTTCCATGGCTTCTTGATATAGGCCTTGGCACCCAGCTCCAGAGCCCTGCGGATGTCGGCATCCTTGTCCTCCGTGCTGATCACGATCACCGGTATGTTGTAACCCTCCCGGCTCATGGCCTGCAAAAAGGACAGACCGTCCATCCTGGGCATGTTGATATCCGATACGATCAGTTCGATGTCCCGCTCAAGGGCCAGCTGATTCATGGCCTCCAGCCCGTCGGAGGCAAAAACCAGCTCACACCCGGAATAGGTGCTGAATACCATCCGGTACATCTTGGCCTGAAGGGCGGAATCCTCCACTATCAATACCTTTTTAGGCATGTTTTTCCTCCAACCTTTAATGAATATGAATG
>JBLIRM010000029.1:0-23149 GCA_049472295.1 bacterium
CTGATCAAGCTGGTCTCTGTAGTATCTCTGGTGATTGCGCCTCTGCTGCTGTAAAGTAAGTTTATTCAAAGATTCAAAACATGATCAAAAAAAGTGGTGTCATGTCCGGTTTTTTGCCTGCGGCATGGCACCGCTTTTTGATTCCGGCATCCTTTCGAATAAGGAATTCACCTGCCGATAATCCCAATCTCATCTCTTCCGTTCCCTTATAAAAACTTCCTGGAATATCTTGAATATATTTTAATAATCAAAGAATTGCCGCTTTTTATCGGGCCTGTGATAATGGCTATGTCTCCTTTGAAAAGATCGATTCCTATCTGAGCGGTATATGAGATTTATGTGGGGAAATTCTATTGCCTCTTACGTCTATTTTAGCAGATAAGGAAATGATGCAGTGAATCAAAAGAAAGATATCGCAAGGAGGTGAGCGGAAATGAAGCAGAAGAGCGGAGTGAAATGCGGAGACGGCTCTTGGCATATTGTCTTCTAATGACAATGAAGTAATTTAGTGTATTAATAGTGAGATATTAAAAGGAGGTGAAGGGTAATGAAGCAGAAAACCGGCGTAAAATCGGGAAGTCCCTTATTTTATTAATAAATTATCCGGGTGCTTTTCGAGGCAGAGTTCATGGAGGGCCTTGCGAACACCCGGATTTTTTTATCCTCAACCAATGTCTCTTTTAATACCACTAAAATACTCTTTAATTCCTCACTGATGGGTGATGACCAGAAGGGTATTGACCCGGCGTAAGATGCATTGCACGCATTGTTCAAGTGTCCGGGGAGGCGATGTTTTATCTTTAAAAGGCTGGCAGATAAAAAAGGACACTGACTTTTGGGATGGATATAAAACCAAAAAGCCCTTTGAAGCAGAACTGCTTTTGAGGGCTTTTTAAATGTTAAAAAAGGTATCGGTAGGGTTCAAATATTTGTCCTGACTTAATGTTAGTCTTAGTCTTCACTTTTAGTCACCTCTTCTTATGTTAAGTATTATCGAAAGTGTCTAATCTGACTTTCTGAATTAATAGGTGCCAGGAAAATTGCTTTGTCCTGCCTTTACGTTAGTCTTAGTCTTCACTTTTAATCACCTCCTTTTTTCCTTTTCTGAATTAATAGACGTAAGAAAATTATTTTTTCCCTTGGGTTGTCTTGGCTGAAAATCTTTAATAGACAAGATAAACCAAAAAGCCACTGGAAGCATAATCAATTTATGCGAGCATCAAGGACATAACTATGCGAGTTAATGAAAACGAGCCAATGAAACGCTTCAAGATCACTGTGCCTCCTTTTGATTTCTCACTGATGGGTGATCACCAGAAGGGTATTGGCCCTGCGGAGCACACATTGCAGGCATTGTTCAAGGGTCCGGGGGTCCAATGCGGCAAAGGTCTCATCCAGGATGATCAGATCGGCCTTTTGAAGAAGGGCACGGGCCATATACAGGCGGCTTTTTTCCCCATGGGAGAGCTGCCAACCGGTCTCTCCCACCATTTGAAGCATCCCTGCAGGCATCCTTGAAAGAAGCTCACGGAGCCCCAGCTCGTGGCAGATCGCCTCCGCCTCCTGTAAATCCTCCGGCCTTGGCGGCCATCGATGGCCCATCAGCAGATTAAAGGCAAAGGTTTCAGTAAATACATGATTTTCGTGGAATTGAGGGGCAACGCACACATATCTTCGCCAGTTTTTCCGGCCCAGGATATGCCTGTCAAGGCCGTGCAGGAGAATCGTTCCGCCATCGGGATCGCGCAGGTTCGACAGAATGGCGCTGAGTGTGGATTTCCCGCATCCGGACGGGCCCTCAAGGAGTATCCGGTCCCGCCAGTAAATGGAAAGGTCTCCGTCCTGAATCACCGGGTCCCTTCGATTGGGGTATTGAAAAAACAGATGCCTGGACACCAAAAAGGGCGCCTTTTCTGAAGGGGTTTCCGGAAATTTCCCCCACGTGGGGGTCCCTGTTTCTTCAGGCCGGCCAGCCGCTTGGAGAAAGGGAGACACATATTTCCACGCAATGGATGCCCCGATCACCTGCACCAGGCTGATGGAAAGACTTTGAAGGGCCTTGTATATCAGCAGCACCCCTCCCAGGCTGACGGCGAGATAGGCCGCAGAGACACCCCTTACAAAGGCAGGGGCCAGCCCGATAAGGCCCAGGACCATCCATCCCCGTGGAATCAGGGAGGTGATGAGGAGGGAATATTGGTCCAGCCTCTTTGAGTGTCTCAGATACCCCTCCAGTGCCTCATCCTCTCCCTGGTGCCAGTGCTCTTTGATCTCCTGTGCAAGCCGTGTCCGGTGCCCTGTCATCTTCTCCACGAGGTCGTTCGTCATCCGGACACGGTCCTCTGTCCAAAGCATCTGGGCCTTCCAGTACCTTATGAGGATGGCCATGAATATCCCGATCCAGCCGATCAATAACAGGGTATGGAGCCATACCGCGGCCCCCATCATAAGGACCCCGAAGGAGATTAGGATCTCCACCAGGGCAAGGATCCCCATGAAACCGCCGCTCAAGGCCAGGGATTCCAATGCCTCTGATTCGAACACGCGCCCAAGGAGTGCCCCGGCCCCCAAGTGCCGTATCTCATCCGGCTGGATGCGCATGGCGCCGTACAGCAGCCGCTGTTTAAAAACACCGCCTATGTTGATGGCGAGACGCCCCTCAGCCCAGATCACAATGGTCTTTAAGGGGACCAGGCTCAAAAGCAGGAGCCCCCATCCCAGGATCCATTCCGGATGCAGGTGTCCCTCCAGGGCGCCCTTTCCTATGACCCACCAGGAGAGGATCCATAAGAGATATTGAACGGTGTGGACCAGGAGAAAGGTAAGGAAGGGGAAGATCACCCTTGCCTGAAGGAGGGTTTTATAAAAGCCCCGGGATGGCGCCAGGCGAAGAAGCCAGTACCCTTTTAACAGGACAGGGGAGAGATGCCTTGCCAGCAGGGCCTGTTTGATCCGTTCCTCCTTTTTTTCAGGGATCCCTGCTCTCTGTAAGAGTGTTTCGATCTGGGGGGCCAGATTCCCTTCCAGGGGCCTGCAGAGCATCTTCCTGATCCGTGCGGTGTCGATGGGATAAACACCCCCGTCCTTTCCCAGGAGAAGGGCCTTTCCCCTTTTTTGCCCCATGATGGCAATAAAGGAGGGAGGCAGATCCCCGGGCAGACGGATGAGGGCAGGGGCGGAGCGGAGGAGAAATGTCTCCACGTCCCCGTAGCTGACCTCCACAGGGGCTGCCTCCATGCCTGTCCACTGGGCAAGCTCCTCTATCCATCCCGAGATCGCATCCTCATTATCCCCGATCCCTTTGGGGGCCAAAGGGACCTCTCCCGGGCTTTGAGAAAGGCCGCTTTTTTCTCCCATAAGCCTTAACGCCTCTCCCAGCCTTGTGAGGGGCCAGGTGAGGATATCAAATCCCTCCATACGGACTGCCATCCTCAGTAATCCTTCCTTTTTGAATGGAGATCCTCCGCCAAAACGGACTGCTCCAAAGCCCTTCGGTGACCGCCTTTTCAATCTCCAGATATTTCCGGTAAAATGAATCCGGCTTTCTGTCGAGTTCCTTTGGATCTCCCTGCTCCACAATCTTTCCCTGCTCGATCACCACGACCCGGTCAAAGGATCTGGTGGCGCTTATATCGTGCGTGATGCAAATCATGGTGGCATCCCTCCAGACGCAGCGGGCCCTGTCGAGCAGCTCGCCGCGCTTATGACGGTCCAGCCCCCGAAAGGGCTCATCCAGGATCACCAGCCGCACATCCCCCTTTGCCATGGCCCTGGCCATACGCACCCTCTGGCCCTCCCCCCCGGAAACCAGTCCTCCCCCTTCTCCAAGCAGTGTCCGCATGCCTTGGGGGAGCTTTTCCAGGAGTTCCATGAGCTGGGCCTCCTCCATCACCAGACTGGCCGGACGGGCCGATTCAGGCTGGATGCCGTAATAGACATTCTTGATAAGCGATCGGTTCCAGATCTGTATGGCAGGATCTATCCATGCGGTCATCCGGCGCAGGTTTTCCATTACATGAGGTGTCAGCGGCCTTCCGTTGATCCGGATCTTTCCGGCGGATGGCCGGTACCAGTCCAAAAGAAGACCCACCAGGCTCGACTTTCCTGCCCCTGATGGCCCGATAATGGCTATGTGGGCCCCGGAGGGGATGTCCAGGCTGACCCCTCCCAGGATATGGTGCCCGGAAATCGTGACCCCTACCCCTTCCATGGAGATGGAAACCGCCTGAGAAGGTTCGGGCGCTGACCCAGGGGCCTCCTCCCCTTGAAAGCCATCTTCCTCAGGTGCGCCCAATGGCTCCATGAGACGGAGGGTGATATTTCGATGTGTGGGATATTGCCGGGCCGTTCTGATGATCTCCTGACCCAGTGAAGAGAGATGGAGACCCCAGTAGACCAGGAGAAGCACACCGCTCTCAGCCCCCCCTTTTTGATAATAGGCGAAGAGCAGCCAGAAGGCGATACAGAAGCCGATGAGGTTCTGGACGGCCTCCACCGCCACCACTGCGCTCAGGTGCCGCAGGCTGGCCCTGCTCCATTCCACAAGGAGGGTCTCGTGTTCCCTGCGGATCGGTTTTTGGGCGCTGTGGGCCCGGGTGGGCACCAGCCCCAGGAGGGTGTCAAGGTAAAAGCGGCTCAAGGCCCCTAAATGGCTTCGCACCCGGAGGTCTCTTTCGTTGAGGAAAGACTGGCTGGCAAGGGGGATACCCAAGATGAGGAAGACCCCCACTAGGAGAATCGGGAGACTCCCAGGGAAAAGCCATACAATGGCCGAGGCCGTGATAACAAGCTCGATTATGGAGCGTACGAGACGGCCCCCTAATCCGGGTAGAAGCCTGAGCTGATGAATGCTGTGGGACCGCTCCGCCATATCCGAATTGAGCCGGCTCTGGAAGTAGCGGTCCTGAAGCCTGGGGAGCTTTTCCAGGAAGGCGATCCGCAGGCGGGACTCCAGGTGGCGCCCCAGTTTCAGGATAATCAGGCCAATCGGAAGTTCCAACAGCAGCAAGGCAGAGGAAAAGATGACCAGCACCCCCATGGCGCCCAATCTCTGTTCGATGAGGTTGAGATCCCTGCCGATCTCAAAAAGGCCCCGCAATAATACGGCCTCCAGAATAAAGCCCAAGGATGCAAGAAAAAAGGCAAATCCCAGGGCCACCGGTGTCAGAATCCCATCCGCCCTAAGGAATTTCAGGATTTCTCTTCCCGGCCGGATGGGCGGCTCTTTCAAGGCTGCTTCGAGCTCCAGAGGAAGGGGATTTGTTTCAAAAGGTTTCCCCGCAATCCCTGCCCCCTTTTGCGCGGAGGGGATCGAACGGCGACCGAATATCCTGACCAGGACCATCCCCTTCAACAGAAGCCCTTCTTCCCCGTTATCCGCAGGGGGTATTGGCTGGACGGACCAGTATAGAGGGGGTATGGGGGATTCCTGGGGGGAATCCCCTGAAGGGGATTCCGATATAAAGGCCCTGAGGACCTTCCCCGCATCTTCCCCGCTTTGCAACCCGCCTGAGCTCACAAGGGAATCCACCATGCGGGTTGCACCATCCAGGGCAGCCAGACGGGCCCACCCCGGATCCAAAAGGGCTTCATGAATGAGTTCTTTTACAGTCTTTTTGGAGATCCCTAAGTCAGTCAATCGCCTGGTAAGGGGGGAGAGAAATGCATCCGATCCCGCCCATTCCCTCCATGCAGAGGCCGGAACAGGCATGCAGTGGATATAGACCTCCTTCAGAAACTGTTTGTATTGGGCCCAACGCCTGCCGGTGGCCGGATCCATGACCTGCACGAAAGGGCCGTGCCGCTTCCAGGCAACCACGAAATGGGTCACCCCATTCGGAAGGCGAACCACGACAATAGCAGGCAGGGCTTTTGCCTCCGGAAGGAAGAAGTGATCCGGGGGGAGCATGATCTGCTCCGCTTGCAGGCCGAGCTGATTGGAGACCTCTTCCAGGGTGTCGATGGAGGTCCCGTCCACGCTGGTCTGGCAGGCCTCCCGTAGCCTTCCGTAGCTGACGGTTATGCCGAATCCTTCCAAAAGGGCCTTGAGCGAGGCCGGACCGCAATCCATGGCCGAGCTTTGAATCGTCTCGGGAACGATCCACCGCTGTTCTCTCCCCACGAAAGAAGATATCATTCGTCTAAGCCCTCTTGTCTCTCATTCCGATCCGCCTCACTCTGATATCGGATTGCCGTTACCCGCCTCAAAGAGATACATGGCGGTTTTCTGAAGGTCCCTGGTCCCCGCGGTCCCTGCAGTAAGGGGTGTTGCCTCAGTGGTTCGGGAAGGAGGGTCCAGTGAGAAGACCTTCCCTGCCTTCCGCAGCACCAGGACTGCAGGCGTGATCCTTTCCGTTTCGATCTCCACCCTTGCCGGAAGGCCGTGCTGAAGCTGAATGGGGCAGTTGCCGGAAATCAGCCTCAGATCCACCCGGATCCGACCATACCGGGATTCCCGGCTGACCCTCTCCACCTGTGCGGCCACACTTCTGTATTGGAGCCAGGAAAAACCCTTCAGCCGGAGATATGCCTTCTGGCCTGCGGAAACCTTTCCCATGGCGTCAGAGGGATCGAAGTGGGCCACGGCCTTCAGATTGCCCCCGGGCAGAATGGACCCTAGGCTGCACCCCTCCTGGATGAACATCCCGGCATGCATATTGGCTATCTCTGCGATTCTCCCGGAGACCGGGGCCTTTATCCGGTGTTTTTCCATCTCGCACTCGAGCTGTTCCATAATGGTGGTATTCTTTTGGATATCCCCCTGAATATGGATCAATTGCTGCCTCAATTGACTCAGACGCGTCTCCCGCTCCTTTTTCTGAAAGACCCTTTCCCCCTCCAGCCTGCCGAGGGCGATACGCAGGGCCTCCGCAGCGGCCCTTTGCTTTTCGGCCCTGGATTGGGCCCGCAGAAGCTCAGATCTGGAAAGGGCCTCTTGGGCATAGAGGCTGCCCAAACGTTTGACCTCCTCCTCTGCAAAAACCGCTTCTATTTCTCCCTCCTGATGCAGGGACCCGGCCTCCCGGAGTTTGATAAGGGCGATCTTTCCCTCCTCCTCGAGGAGGACCTCTTCCTGGGCAATCTGATCCTGCAGGGCAGAAAACTCGGCTGTGAGGGAGTGGCATCGCTCCCGGGCCTCCTTTCTTCTCAGCCGAAGGAACTCGTCATCCAATCTAACGAGAATGTCTCCGGCCTTTACCTCCCTGCCGAGGGCCATATTAATCTCCACAATCCTTCCTTCAATTGGGGTCTGTACGGGGTGGGAGGCCTGGTCCACTTCAAGCCGCGCCATATCCGTCACCGCATAAAGAGGGACCTTTACGGATGAGAACCACACCATCCAGCAGGTCAGGATGAGCATCAAAAAGAGCATGCCCCATAGAGGAATACGGGACCTTTCGGTATACATAAAACGAAGGGAACTGGTAAAGGACATGATAAACCTCCTTATTATATGTTTCCTGTTTTTATCTCTTATATTGATAGACGCATGCACGGTGCGTTTTCCCCTGGACGGGATCCGATTGCTGACGACATAAGGTGTGAAAAAAGATATATTTGAGAAAATTTCATGACCAAAAAAAGAAGGCCCCCTGAAGTCGAGGGTCATGGCTTCAGGGGGCCTTCTGATCTTGATCCCTTGTATCAGGATTAGGGTGGCAAGAAGCCAGGGAGGGAGGGCATATTGATGGGATAATAACCGCCGCCTATTGGGTCAGCACTTGGTGGCGCAACGTATGCCCCTGCTTGCACGTTGGTCTTTGTCTTTACTTTATTCACACCCTTTTTTGCATTTCTGCGTTAATAGACGCAAGAAAGATGAAGCTTCCGCCATTATATATTTTCTTGTATTATGTTTACACTTTTGAGATACCTGCTTCTCCGGCCATCTTCTCTACCAAGTCTGCCTTATTCATTCCTGCCTTTATGTTTGTCTTGGTTTTCACTTTATTCACCTCCTTTCATCTTTGGTATTATCGAAAAGTATCTTCCGCCTTTCCGATGGAATAGACGAAGGTGTCTCTCTCACTCCTGAAAAGTTTCAGCGCATGGTCGCATGAAAGGCGTCCGAAACGCGATGCCGTTGAAGGGGCCTGCCTATTTCAGACCAAAAACCGCTTGCCCTTATGAGCAACAGCCGCTACGTGAGCAAAACGCAGCGGCTTGAAGGTATACGACAAGTTGTTCAAGCAGGCCCTCCTAATATAATAGGTGGGTGGTTCAACCATGTCCCTCTATCCACTCCTGCCTTGACATTGGTTTTTGTCTTCACTTCAAATCACCTCCTTTCATGTTTTGTATGATCGAGATTATGTTTCGCGTTTCTGATCCAATAGACGCAAGAGTCTGTCTTTTTCCCTTGAAATAATCAATCCATACAGAGGTGTCTGTTAAGGAGCTTCTGCTTTTCACCGCAGATTCCTGTAATACGATTGTATTGAATCGGATTAATTGTTATTCTATCCTTTGCGATTCGATGCCGGTGCGGGTATACTAGTGTCATGTCAGCGATAACATGTCATTTCGAGGAGCTGAAGAAGATTCCTCGTTTGACTCGGAACAGGCTCTTAAATCTTAAGATTTCTCGCTTTGCTCGAAATGACTTTCTTGATTGACGCGGCACTAGTGACTCCCTGTAAAAGGGGTCCCTTGATTTTGTGCTTTCAAAGGCTGCTTTCGGATAGAATCATTCTGATGGTGAACAGATTTGGATACAGAGGGAATGATAGAAGGAGAGTGGAATGATGGAAGAGAAAATGGTTTGGGTTGATTTTGATGTCATGGAAAAGTTTATGGTGGATGTGTTCAAAGGGGTCGGCGTCCCCGAAGAGGACGCCAGGATCTGTGCGGATGTCCTGATCGCAGCGGATAAAAGGGGGATCGATTCTCATGGGGTGGGCCGTTTGAAGACCATATATTATGACCGCATCAGGGCGGGCATTCAGTCACCGGTTACGAATTTTGATGTCATCAAGGAGAGTCCTACAACTGCAGTAATTGATGGTCACAACGGTATGGGGCATGTGATTTCCAAGAAATCCATGGCTATGGCCATTGAAAAGGCCGGAATCCATGGCATGGGGATGGTGGCTGTAAGAAATTCCACTCATTACGGCATTGCGGGCTACTATGCCCTGATGGCTGTTGAAGCAGGTATGATCGGCATTACCGGAAGCAATGCCAGACCTTCTGTGGCTCCCACCTTCGGGGTTGAAAATATGCTGGGCACGAATCCTCTGACCTTTGGGATGCCAACGGATGAGCCATTCCCCTTTGTCCTTGATTGTGCCACATCCCTGGCCCAGCGTGGGAAGATAGAGTTGTATGACAGGGCGGGAAAGGACATCCCCGCGGGGTGGGTGATCGACAGAAACGGAGGAACCAGGAAGGATACCCATCGGATTTTGCAGGATCTGGTGGCCGGAACTGCGGCCCTGACCCCCCTGGGCGGCATTGGAGAGGAGACCGCAGGACATAAAGGTTATGGATATGGTACGGTGGTAGAGATCCTTTCGGCGGCCCTTCAAGGGGGGAGTTTTATGAAGATGCTTTCGGGAATGAAGGATGGAAAACGCATTCCCTGCCCCCTTGGGCATTTTTTCATTGCCATCAATATCTCCCACTTTATCGACCTGGCGTTATTCAAAAAGACAGCCGGAAATATCCTCCGTGAATTGCGGGCTTCGAAAAAGATGCCTGGTCAGGAGAGGATTTATACGGCAGGGGAAAAGGAGCATCTGGCATGGCAGGATAGAAGAGGAAAGGGTGTCCCTTTAAACAAAAAACTTCAAGGCCAGATACTCCAGATAAAGGAAGAGATGAACCTCACCGGATACAATTTCCCGTTTGATTAATCCGGCTATGGAATAGAGGATCTTTTGAAAACCATTTAGGAAAATGAGACTGACAATTCATTAATTTAAAATCAAGGTTGAAAGAAGGTCTTGAATATTGTAATACATTCGAACCCTGAGGGGATCCTTTCCATTAAACTCCCTTATATGGACGGGGAAGGTGATGGTGAAAACGCAATATGTGATTTGCGATCCAGGTTGTGCATTCAGCCTTTGGGTCCCCACCCGATGGTGAAAGTGCTGGCTGGCGAGCTGCATGATTATCTCCGGGGCGTGCGAGCCCAGTTTTCTCATTACCCGCTGGTCTGGGATGGAATCACAGGCTTCGAAAAAAAGGTCCTGCTGGGTTTGGGGGATGTCCCCTATGGCCGGACCGCAAGCTATGGAGAGCTTGCCGGGAGGATCGGTTTCCCTGGTGCAGCAAGGGCTGTTGGCCAGGCCCTGAAGAGGAATCCCTGGCCCGTATTGATACCCTGTCATCGGGTCATAGGAAAACAGGGGGCGTTAAGGGGGTTTTCTTCGGGGTGCGGATGGAAAAGGATATTATTGAGGATAGAGAAGGCTTTAAAGGAGGTTCCGGGATGAAGGCTGTTTTACAGCGTGTGGACCATGCCTCTGTGGAAGTGGACAGGGAAGTGGTTGGCAGTATTGGGAGAGGGGTGGTGGTTCTTCTCGGGATTGCGAAGGGTGACACCGAAAAGGAGGCCTCCTATCTGGCCGATAAGATATGTCATCTCAGGATCTTCGAGGATGAAAGGGGAAGGTTCGATCGATCCCTTTTAGATATCCGTGGGGAGCTGTTGATCGTGTCCCAGTTCACGCTTTTAGCGGATTGCAGAAAGGGGAGGAGGCCAGGATTTGATGACGCCGCCCCGCCGGAGGAAGCGGAAAGGCTTTATAATCATTTTGTGGACCTGATCCGTGTTTCAGGCCTCAAAGTGGCCACAGGCTGTTTTCAGGCGGATATGATGGTGAATATCGCCAATCAGGGACCAGTCACCATTATATTGGACCGGCCACCCGAAGCTGGCCCGGATGTTTCAGGATAACGTGGGAGGCTGAATGTTTGATAATGAATTACGCAAGAATAAGGATCTGCTTATCAAGAGTTGGGTTTGCGGCCCCCTGGGGGTCAACTGCTATCTGGCCGGGAGTCTCGAGACAAAGGAGGTCGTGCTGATCGATCCGGGCGGGTGCTTCGAAGAGATAACCGATTTCCTTGATGAAAGAGGGCTGGTCCCCCAACTGATTATTGCGACTCATGGACATCTGGACCACATCATAGCCATACCTGACCTCCTGAAACGATGGGATGTGAAGGTGGCTTGTCATCCTGAAGATGTCTCCTGTTTTACAGCTCCGGACCCCATGATCGCGGGATTTTTGGGCTGTGATTTCCAGCCCGTCAAGCCTGAATATATGCTGCAGGATGGAGACAGTATCCAGATCGGCTCCTATGCACTGGAGGTCATCCATACCCCGGGACATTCACCGGGAAGCGTCTGCCTCCTGAGCCCTCCCTACCTCTTCTCGGGTGATACCCTTTTTAGGGCAGGGGTCGGCAGGACGGATTTTCCCGGAGGGGACTATCACGCCCTGGTTCGTTCCATAAAGGAAAAGTTATGGGCTTTGTCCGATGAACTGATTCTTCTCCCGGGGCACGGGGATACCTCTCTGCTGGGCGAAGAAAAGGGGTGGGGATTTTTCTGAGGCTTAACACAGGGGGAGAATCTGCGGTTTCGTTTCCTTGAAGACAGGGGAATATGATGCATGTGCTTCTGGACCATTTTTTGACCTATCTGGTTATCGAAAGGGGATTTTCGGAGAATACCCTGGCTGGTTACGAAAATGATCTGAGGGCATATATTCAATATCTGAGTGCCCATGGGGTGTCCGATATCCATGCCTCCACTTCCGAAGATATTCTGGCACATATGCATTGTCTTAAGAATCAAGGACTTTCTCCCAGAACCAGGGCACGTCACCTCTCCGCAATCAGGCACTTTTATGCCTTTTTAGTCAGGAAAGGGATGGTGAGCCAAAACCCTTCGCGCCTGATGACATCCCCGAGGATCTGGAAGCGGATCCCCACGGTCCTGTCTTATTCACAGATCCAGGTCCTTTTAGGCCAGCCGGATATCAGCACCCTTCAGGGTATCAGGGACAGGATGTTACTGGAGCTTCTTTACGCAACGGGCATGAGGATATCCGAGGTGCTGGCATTGCGCCAGGATGATCTGAACCTTCAGACCGGTTTCTGCCTTTGCACGGGAAAGGGGGGAAAGCAAAGGGTAATTCCGCTCGGCCGATCGGTTCTGCAGTGGATCGAGGCATATTTAAAGGATGTCCGGCCCGGATTGGTAAAGGATCAGGAGAAGAAACCACTGGTTCTGACGAGAAAGGGGAGCGGCATGACCAGGCAGGGGGCCTGGAAGATTTTAAAACACTATGTAACCCGGGCAGGACTCCCCCTAAATGTGACACCCCATACCCTCCGGCATTCATTTGCCACCCATTTATTGGAAAACGGTGCAGACCTGAGGGTTGTTCAGACGCTTCTCGGCCATGCCGATATCTCGACCACGGAGATCTATACGCATGTAGACATGGAGCGGATCAAGGAGGTATACACACTTTATCATCCGCGAGCATAAAGAAAGGGGCACCCCTGCCATCGATGCCGGATATCAATATGAATTCACCTATTACGTGTCAATCAAGAAATGTCATTTCGAGCTAAACGAGAAATCTTAAGATTTCAGAGCCTGTTCCGAGTCAAACGAGGAATCTTCTGCGGCTCCTCGAAATGACAGATTATCGTTCACTTGACACTATGGGGTTAATCGGAAGTTCCACAAAGAATTCCGTCCAGTTTTCGGGTTCGCTTTCCACCCATATCTTGCCGCCATGATTATCCACAATCTTGAAGCAAATACTCAGCCCCAGGCCGGTACCCTCGCCCACCTCCTTTGTGGTAAAGAAGGGATCGAATATCTTAGACTGGATCTCTTCGGGTATCCCGGGCCCATTGTCCCAAAAGGAAATCCTGATTCGCCCATCGGTATGGGATGTCCTGATTTTGATTTCACCCTTATGCCCTAAGGCCTGAACAGCATTCAGAATAATATTGGTGAAAAGTTGATCGATATGCTGGACATTGCATTGAATCGGGGGAATTTCTGAATATTCCTTGATGACCTTTATTTTTGCGTTGAATTTGATGAGTTTCAAAGAAACATCCAGTCTTTGATTCAGATCGGCCAATTGAAGCTGGCCCACATCAATATGGATAAAATCCCTCAGATCCTTGACGATTTGTGTGATCCTCCTGGCAGCTTCCCCGCTCTCCTCCACCAAACAGTCCAGATCCTCCAGTATATAATCGATGTCGCATTGCTCTTCATATGCCTTGATCCGAGAATATTCCGTTGATGAGCCCTTATCCCTCCCTTTGTGAAGTAAGCCTCGGTATTGGATAAGGAGGTCTTTTATTACAGCGGTATATTCAGAAAGGGCCACCATGTTGCTATGGATCACACCTGTCGGATTATTGATATCATGGGCAATTCCGGAGACCATCTGCCCCAGTGCAGACATTTTGTCTGCCTGTATAAGCTGTTTCTGAAGTTCTTTGACTTCGGAGAGATCCTTGAAGACCTCAACCCCGCCAATGATTCTCCCGGATTCGTTCTTCAGGGGAGATGTGCTGGCTGAAATGGGAATCTTCCTCCCTTCCTTATTCTTGATGAAAAAATCATTGCTGAGAACGTATGAATCCGACTTAAGGGCTCGTTCTAAAGGGCATTCACTCTGGCATGCCTCACTATGAAAGACCTCCTCGCATTTTTTCCCGAGCACTTCCTCTTCCTTATACCCTGTGATTCGTTCTGCGGCTTTGTTGAAGGACGTGATGCGCCATTCCTGATCGATCGTGAACAAACCGCTTCCCATACTGTTAATAATGGCTTTTAGTTCATTGCTCTGGCTGGTGATTTTGTCCTGGTATCGGCGGATGCTGTTGGTCATCTTGTGAAAGGATCTGGCCAATAAACCGATTTCAGTTCGGGACCCGACAGAGACATCGGTGTCAAAATGGCCCTCTGCAATCCTTTCGGATGCACTCACGAGATTGAGTATCGGCTTGGTGATCAGGTTGGAAATGATCAAAGCGGTCAGTATCCCGATGAAAGTGATCAAGGCCAATACCAGAAAGATCCCTGTTTTGATATGGGAGAGCCCTTTTTTGATCTGATGAAAGGATATGAAAACCCGACTCAATCCAATCATTTGATCCTGAGACTTGATGGGCATCGAGACTGCATATCCGATCTTTTCCCCTTTAGCCCCCAAAAGAGGCATAAAGACCGGAGCTGCTCCATAGTTTTCAGGGATATCAATACTGCTTGGCATCATCGGGCAGTCTTGCGGCGCTTTCGCAATGATGTATCCCTCAGCATCCAGTATAGCAGCGCAAATCACGTCTTGATCCGAGGCGAGGATTTTGACATGTTCCAGGATGGAAGCGAATTCTTTTTTTTTGAGATGAGATATAGATTCGATGCTCAGGGTTTTTGCAACAAAAATGGCCTTTGAACGGATATAATGTTCCACTGTTTTGTTATATAGACGTTGAAAGAAGATATAGAAACTCAAGGAGATGAAAAGTATCAATGCGATGATTGAAAGGGAAAGGACACTCCTCATGGAAATGGAACGCTTAGATAAGGCATCTTTTTTCATGGTGATATCATAATCCTCGGGACTTGGAGTGCTGTCCGCTTCTTTATTTCTGTCCAATGTATCGGGAGTCTTCATTTTTATCTTGACCAATTTTGAAAGGTGTTTTGATGCCTCAGTCCCGTTTTTGGGTTGGTTCCCTAAATCTTTCCAGTCCCTTTCGTATTATCATTTTCAGCTCATCAGGTTCCCATGGTTTGGTAATGCATTTGTATACGAAGTCTTGCTCAATATCTCGATTCGATTGATCAAAATCGATCTGCGCAGTGATTAGTATCCTGATGGTATCCGGGTACTTTTCCTTGACCGTTTTCAGCAATTCCATCCCGCTCATCTCCGGCATCTTTTGATCTGCCAGCACAAGCTGGCATGGAAATGTTTCCATTTTGGAAAGGGCCTCATTGCCGCTATGCGCGGTTAAGATTCGATACCCTTCTTTCCAGAGGATCCTTCTTAAGGCATTGACGACTGATTTTTCATTATCGACAATCAATATGGTATGTTGATTCATCTCAGTTCCTTTACATTTTTAAAAACATAAAAATTTTATAGCTAATTAATCAAAAAGTCAAGAAAATCAGATATCTTTCCATATTTTTAAGATGACTTCCCAACTTCCTAAATATATAATGTGTTAATTTGTAAAAATCATGTATTGAGTCATTGCGAAGAGCGTAGCGACAAAGCAATCTAAACAATACAATTAGATATGACATACGAGATTGCTTCACTTCCCCCCAAGCTTCGCTCGGGGCTTCGGTTCACCGCAATGACATTTTTTGGATTTTTACTAGTCCATCAATATAGTACTTGCCTTATTTAAGAGAGGGGTATATGCCCCTCTCTTAAATGCATGAAGTAAATAACTATTATATTATGATTGTGGGGATGACAAGGCCGCATATCGGAACAATTGACATCTTTGGAGAGATAAAATATAAGGGTGTCAGGGAAAAAAGATGATATGGCTATTTACTGGTCATCAGAGTAAAATCTCTTGAAGGGAAATTGCTTGTGAGAGATTCAAAACAAAAAGGCTCGGTTGTTTGTTGATTAAAATGGATAGAAGGCATGAATGGTTGGCATTGAACCTCGTCCCGGGGGTAGGGAGTTGTCTGGGGCGCAGGCTTTATCATTCCTTCGGATCAGTTAGAGCAGTCTTCAATGCGCCTATCGCTGAATTGAATAAGCTCGAGGGTGTTGGCTCTGAGTTGGCGAAAAGGATCTCCGCTTTTGATCCGGAGAGGGCATTGGAAAAAGAAGAGAATTTGATGGCAGTTTATGGGGTCGATTTTCTAAGTTTTGAAGACCCTGGGTATCCGGAATCCCTGTGCCATATCTTCGACCCTCCACTGGTGCTCTATATCAAAGGTCAAATTTTTCCGGAAGACAAGATGAGCTTGGCTGTAGTGGGTTCCAGACGTCCGACCCTTTACGGCAAATCCGTGGCCCAGAATCTGACTGCAAGACTGGCCACCCATGGGCTTACCATTGTCAGTGGCATGGCAAGGGGCATTGACACAAATGCACATCGGGCTGCTCTCAAAGCCCGGGGAAGAACGATTGCCGTGCTGGGAAGCGGCCTGGATCGAGTCTATCCGCCGGAGAATAAATCGCTGATGGCCTCCATTGCTGCCAACGGCGCAGTGATTTCCGAGTTCCCTATGGGAACGGAGCCATTGAAGCAGAATTTCCCCCTGAGGAACCGAATTATCAGTGGGATCGCTTTGGGCACTCTGGTTGTGGAAGCAGGAACCACCAGTGGTGCCCTTATTACGGCACGTATGGCCTTGGAACAGGATAGGGAGGTATTTGCTGTTCCTGGCCCTATAAATTCATGGGCAAGCAAGGGTACCAACAGCCTGATCAAACAAGGGGCAAAGCTTGTAGAGGATGTTGCCGATATATATGAGGAATTGGGACCGCATTTAGGGCCGCTTTTTTTTAAGAATGATAAAACGAGAAATATGACAACGAGAAAAGATGCCGGGGCTGATCCCATACTCGCAACCCTTATGGATCAGCCGCTCCATATCGATGCAATCATTGAAAAAACGGGGCTCCCTGCTCAAAAATTGGTTTCTCATTTGATTCAACTCGAGATGGAGGGTATAATCAGGCAGCTTCCCGGTAATTTGTATCAGAAAGTTTAGCGGGAAATCGCCGAAGTGTTATATATACGCTTTTTGAAATTGAAATGAAGCCGAGTTTCATGCATTTCTAAAGCACTGCGTTTAGGGTAGATTAAATTGAGTAAAAGTGAAAGGTCTGATGTTACTTTTAATTTTTATGCTTAAAAGGGAAATTGTCTTATGACCCAGTCTCTGATTATTGTTGAGTCTCCTACAAAGGTAAAAACCCTTAAGAAATTTCTTGGTTCAGAATATATGATCAAGGCATCTGTGGGACATATCAAGGATCTTCCGAAGAACAAGCTGGGTGTGGATGTGGAGAATAAATTCCGTCCTGAATATATTACCATCCGCGGGAAGACTAAGGTATTGAACGAGATAAAGAGTGCTGCGCGCAAGGCCGTGAAGATCTTTCTGGCTGCAGATCCGGATCGTGAAGGAGAGGCCATCGGTTGGCATATTGCCAATGAACTCGGTACATCGAATGAGAAGGTATACCGGGTCTTGTTTAATGAGATCACCAAAAGGGCAGTGTTAAAGGGCCTTGAAAACCCGGGGAGAATCGATCTCAACAAGGTCAATGCCCAACAGACACGTCGCATCCTGGATCGTCTGGTCGGGTATCAGATCAGTCCCATCCTCTGGGAAAAGGTCAAATGGGGGCTTAGCGCAGGACGGGTTCAATCTGTTGCGGTTCGACTCATCTGTGAGAGGGAAAGAGAGATTATTGCCTTTAAGCCTCAAGAATACTGGACGATTACCGCATTTCTGGAAGGTGAAACCCCACCCATATTTTCGGCAAAGGTCCATCAATATAAAGGCAAAAAAATAAATATCCCTGATAAAGACCACGCAGACAGTATCTTGGAGATTCTGAGAAAATCCGCCTATCGGGTTAAAAAACTACTCAAAAGAGAACAGAAGCGCCACCCATTACCTCCCTTCATTACCAGTACCTTGCAGCAGGACGCCTCCAGGGCTTTCCGTTTCCCCGCCAAGAAAACCATGTCCATTGCGCAGCACCTTTATGAAGGAAAGGATCTGGGCAAAGAGGGAAGTGTGGGTCTGATCACTTATATGAGAACCGATTCAACCAGACTTGCAGCGGAGGCGGTTGAAGAAGCCAGAGCAATGATCATGAAAAAATTCGGTGAGGCATATTGCCCTTCCAAACCTCTGGCATACAAAAGCAGAAAGGGTGCTCAGGAGGCCCATGAGGCCATTCGACCCACATCCGTTCAAAGGACGCCGGAATCCGTCAAACCCTTTCTGGCACCCGATGAATATGCCCTCTATACATTGATCTGGAAAAGGTTTCTGGCATGTCAGATGTCCGATGCCCTTTTTGAAATCACCACCGTAGACATAGAGGCCGGTGACTATATCTTGAGGGCCTCGGGCTCTCGCATGACGTTTGACGGATATCTGAAGCTCTATCAAAATAAATCTAAGGAGAACACACAAAATAATGACGATTCCCAGGAGAAGGAGGAAACAAAGATCATCCCGCCCCTGAAGGAGGGGGATATGCTTCTGCTCAAGGACTTGGTTCCCAAACAACACTTCACACAACCACCGCCCCGTTATTCTGAGGCTACCCTCATCAGGGAACTGGAGGAAAAAGGCATCGGCCGGCCAAGCACCTATGCTGCCATCCTGAGTACCATCCTTAACAGGGAATATGTCATGAGTAAAGAGAGGCAGCTTTATCCCACTGAATTGGGTTTTATTATTACGGATCTGCTGGTGGAAAATTTCCCCCAGATCCTGAATGTCCAATTTACAGCCATGATGGAGGATCGATTGGATCAGATCGAAGAGGGCAAGGAGGATTGGATTAATGCCCTGGATGCTTTTTATCAGGCATTCCATCTTGCCCTTGAAAAAGCGAAGCATGATATGAAAAATATCAAACATGAGGGTATCCAAACCGATTTGGTTTGCGATTTGTGCGGATCACCCATGGTTATCAAATGGGGAAGGAACGGCCATTTCCTTTCCTGTGCCGCTTATCCGAACTGTAAAAATACCAAGCAATTTGAAAGAAAAGAGGATGGGAGGATTGAGATATTGGAACCTGAAGCCACAGCCACGAAATGTGAAAAATGCGGCAGGGATATGGTTGTCAAGCACAGCCGTTATGGGGCATTTCTGGGTTGCAGCGGTTACCCGGAGTGCAAACATACCGTTCCTTTGAACCGTTCGAACAATGGGCAAAAAGAACCGGAGGTCACGGATAAAAAATGTGAAAAATGCGGTGCCCCTATGGTCATTAAAAACGGCAGATATGGTCGTTTCCTCTCCTGTTCCAATTACCCGAAATGTAAATCCATCAAACCTATGAGTACCGGTGTGGCTTGTCCTCAGGATGGATGCACTGGGGAATTGGTGGAAAGACGTTCCAAACAGGGCCGTTTGTTTTATAGTTGCAGCAGATATCCGGAATGCAATTTTGCCAGTTGGGACAAGCCGGTGTCAACCAAATGTCCCAAATGCGGCAATCCGCTTATGTTTGAGTCGGGCGGCAAGAAGCCGATGCGTAAATGTGGCAGAAAAGAATGTGATTATACCGAAGAAATTTGATCCATTATGACGATAAAGGGTTATCCCCCGATTTGTAAATAAATTTTTGTATATTTTTTTATACATTGTATCATTTTGAAAATTATGATGATTCTTTTTTTATGCCTTGTAATAATGTTTTTTAGGCCTATAATATACAATCAATGGGAGGGACAAAGAACCTTAATTTTTTATAACATTTAAAAATTAATCAATAAAATCAATAATTTGTGTTTTTGCTGCATGTTGTAGAAAAATCTGGTATGAGGATTGCAAAGTCTCAAAAGATTTGTAACCTTCAATATCTATGATGGTCAGCCCCCATGGCCAGAGAAAAAGACATTTTCATTTCATCAACCTGGGTTAAGGAAATGGCTATAAAGAAAAAAATAAAAAAGAAAAAAACAATAAAAGAAAAAGGTAAAGAGATGAGAACTTATCAACAAACAATCAAGATGGAAATCGGATGTTCCGGCATCGGCCTTCACAGCGGAAAAAAGGTGAGGATGAATCTGAAACCCGCGCCCCCGGATACAGGGATTGTCTTCAAGAGGATGGATATCGGAAATAATTGCCTGATCAAGGCCCATATAAGCAATCTCAATAATGTCAGTTATGCTTCTACCCTGAGCCAGAATGGGTATGAGGTCCAGACAGTGGAACATCTTTTGGCGGCTTTAATGGGATTGGGTATAGACAACCTTTTGGTGGAGATCAATTCACCGGAGATCCCTATTATGGATGGCAGTGCCGTACCATTTGTTTTTTTGATTCATGAGGCAGGCATCCTCACTCAGGACAAACCCAGAAAATATCTGAAAATCAAACGAAACATCAAGGTTGAAGACAAAGACAAATTCATAAAGGTGATGCCGGATGAACAATTCAGGATCACATATTCGATCGCTTTTGACCATCCGGTGATTGGTTCACAGAGTGCCTCTTATATCTGTGATGAGGAGAGCTTTGCCAAAAAGATCTCCAGGGCAAGGACCTTCGGATTCCTCAGCGATGTAAAGGAACTTCGTAAAATGGGGCTTACCAAGGGCGGTTCCCTTGACAATGCCGTTGTCATTGATGAATATCGTATCCTAAACGGACATTTGAGATATAAGGATGAGTTCGTCTGCCATAAAATTATCGATGCTATGGGTGATCTGTATCTTCTGGGGTACCCTATCATCGGACATGTAATCGCCCACAAGACCGGTCATGGCTTTCATGCCATTTTAGTGGAAAAGATACTCAAGAATAAAAATCGCTGGGAACTGGTTACTTTTGATCAACTCGAAGCAGGGCTCAACGGAATAACACTCACTGAAAATGACCTGAAGACGGATTTTTCCCAAAAGGATTTATCTGTCCATTTGGCTTGATTTAGGCTCATCAGTTCTAAAAGAATCGGGTTTTTGACCCACAGAAAGATGGTTGCGCATCCAAATAAGAATTCGCTCCTCAGATTCATCATCCCTTCTTCCTAAATATCTAAGCCCCTTTTTAACAGGGGGCTTAGATATGTCTCATCCAAGAGATTACATTAAGCCTTGAGATGACTTATGATGGCTTCGTCAATTCTGATTTGAGAAAATTGGGAAGAGAAAAGGCGCTTTTGTGGACTTTGGGATTGTAATATCGGGTCGTGGAACTCAGTCCCAATGCTTGCTCCGTTCTGATATCTTTTGTCGGATGGCGGGATTTGGAAGCCAGGGTAAAGCTCCAGAACCCGGCAGGGTATGTTGGGATGAATGCCAGATAGGAGAATGCCTTTTCAAATACGGAGGAGATATTTTTATATATCCATGACCAGAGCTTTGGATCCTGAAAGGGTGACTCGCTCTGAGAGACCATGATGCCTTCCTGTCCCAGAGTATTATCAACATTTTGATAGAATTTTTGTTCAAAGAGCCCTTTGGCGGGACCGATGGGATCGGTGGAATCGATAATTATGATGTCATAGCGGTTATCCCCCTTTGCCATAAATTCGATCCCGTCCTCGATCAGGATTCGAACCTTCGGGTCCTTTAGCCCCTGGCTCACTTCAGGGAAATATTGCAGGCATGCATCCATCACATCCTCGTCGATTTCAACCAGATCTATCCTCTCCACTTCAGGATGCTTCAGTATTTCTCGCACTGTGCCCCCGTCACCCCCGCCAATGACCAGGATATTTTTAGGGTTGGGATGGATTACGAGGGGGACGTGTACGATCATTTCATGATAGATAAATTCATCCCGTTCCGTGAACATGATCAATCCGTCAAGGAGTAGAATCTTGCCATATTCATGGCTTTCCAGGATATCCAGTTGCTGATAGCGGGTTTTCTGCTGCAGGATACAGCGTTTGATCCTTAAGGTGATTCCCACATTTGGGCTATGTTTTTCAGTAAACCATAGGTCCATTGACTTGGATAGAATGAATATTAATAAATTGTTTTTACCAGGGAAGCTCTTTATTTAATAATTTTTTATAGAACTTCGGGGTCAAAAAGGACTGGGTGTGGATTTCGTCATCGTAATAGTGTGTCTTGATGTCAAAAGGTCTTCTCAACTCCCTAGGATTTAATTGCTTCGATCCCACTGCAAAGGTCCACCAATGGCCGGGATATGTGGCAATCGGGGTTGCATATAAGTCAACCAGGGGGAATACCTTTCTGAGTGTATTCTGAACCTCGATAACCATGTCCTTATGGAAATGTAATGACTCGGAGTGGGTTACAAAAAATCCCTCATCGGATAATGCCTTTTTGATCGAAGCAAAGAAATCCTCTGAGAAAAGGCTGCGTGCGAAGCCGATAATATCCGTGGAATCTACGATAATCACGTCAACTTTGGTATGACACCTTTTTATGAAATCCGCTCCATCCATGGCCTTGATTTCTACCCTGGGATCATCTACAGCACACGAGACATTCGGAAAGAATTCTTTGGAAACATTGATGACCTCTTCATCGATTTCCACAAAGTAGATTTTTTCAACGCTATGATGTTTGAGCACCTCTCTGACAACGCCCCCGTCTCCACCACCGATGACAACGATCCGTTTAGGATTCGGATGGGCATACATAACGACATGGGTCAGCATCTCATGGTAAAAGAACTCATCCCTGTCGGTTATTTGAAGGATTCCATCCAGAAAAAGCATTTTCCCGAAATAAGGGTTTTCTATGACTTCGATTTCCTGAAATTTGGTTTTTGTCTTGAATAATACCTTTTCAACTTCGTATGAACTTTCAACAGGGGAATAAGGCTCTTTTTCGAAATATCTGATCATTTTAAGGCATTCTCCTTATATAAGAATTGTTTTTGGAATCGAGAAACCATTAAATTCAGAGGCATATGATATGGTATAGGCCCCTCCTGATAAGATTAACAGAAGATTTCCTATATCCGGTTCATAAAGGCTCACGTTCTTATCAATGACATCGAAGCTGTCACAGCTCGGACCGGCCAAGGTCCAGTTTTTCTTGTCTGGATTATTACTCTCGACCAGATAGGTGTACTTAATTCCTCCAAGGCTTTCCATAAGTCCGTTAAAAACACCCATATCAATATATAACCAGTTGTTATCCTGTCTTTTTGCTTTTCCAATGACCTTGGTCACCAATACGCCGGCATCTCCGATAACCGCTCTCCCGGGTTCGATATGAATCTTAATATTCTCAGGGAATCTCTCCCAGATGAGTCTGTTGATATTTTTTTCAATCGTGCCGATTTCTATCACGCTTTTTGTATAATTGATCGGATAACCCCCTCCTATGTTCAACATCTCAAGTTTTATCCCTTTTTCTTCAGCCATATCCCATAGGATTTTGGCTTTGTCAAGCGCAATATTCCAGTTATAAAGATTGGTGCATTGGGAACCCA
>JBLIRM010000003.1:0-34706 GCA_049472295.1 bacterium
TTCCCCAAAAGGCCCATACCGCCATACATGCCATACAATCCGCCGTAAAGGCCCATGCCTCCGTACATGCCACCGCCATAAAGACCGCTATACAGGCCCATACCGCTATAATAACCGTATCCGCCTATATTTCCAGTACTGAAACGCACGGGAGAACTCAGACCCGGATAGGCATAAGGTTGATAAGTCGTTAAATAAGTACCGGTTGGATTATCAGAGGATGTATCAGAGGTACTATTGGTTTGAGAATCGTTCGAAGGAGGAAGCGTGCCTACCTTTTCACCTTGAATATAGATAAAAGGGGAAACAACAGGATGATTATTCACTTCCCATGTGACTTGAAATGATTCAAGAGAATTATTGGATGCCCAACCCTGTTCCAATATATGCAAATTTGGATCGATGAGGATCGGATAGGGTTTATTGGTTACAGGATCCTTTAATTGAATATCCCCTATGTAACAATCAACGCCTCGGATACCGATTCTGACAATACTCTTTATATCCGGAATATATCCAGCAACATCCACTTCTACGAGCCATGGGAAATCCTCATCTGTTTCAAGCTCAGATAACGGGACCTTATAAAAAACCCCCATCGTATATCCTTCTTCCCCTATATCAGGGATAAACTGGATTAATACCTTTGGTGTCAGGGGATTATATGTTTCAACCAATAATAAAATCTGAAAGGTGTCATTGATGGCATAGCGAAAGCTTAAAACAGATTTCCCTTCGACAGTAATGGCATAATTGGGATCAAAACGTTTTAGATCCAGGCTTGTATATGATGTAATCATGTCAGCAACGCACATATCCCCGGTTAGAAAAAAAGTGATCAAAAAAAATAATAATAGAAAAAAGAAAGACATTTTCCATAGTTTTCTATCCTTATTATATCCGGACATTTGATATTCTCCCTAAATATATGGAAAACATAAGTGTTGACAAAGTGATATCTAATCCGATTTTTTATCCTTTTTTATATCATATACCATTGTTTTTATTCATAAAATATATCTTTTGGCACAACGAATCGTGGATAGTAATCCAATCAATTTCCGTATATTTTTTATAGATGGGTTTTCTACCTGACAGCGACCTAAATTCTTTTGTAAATTGAAAGAAGGGGGAGATGGTCAGGCTGAAAATCTTTGAAGGACAAAGAAATATATTTATAAAAGCACTTTATAATTATCCATTTATAGTATGATTTATTTGAACATTATTGTCAAGTAAGGATGTGAGCAGACACATTTACTCCGCTTGACGGGAAGGCTTTTTTAATTTTCTAAGGCTTGCTCCGCTAAATTGCAAAAACTCGCTTCGCTCAAACATTTGCAATTTTATACGCTTCGCTTCGCCAAGAAAATTCAGAAAAAGCCTCCAACAAAACTCTGTCAGGCGGAGCGAAGCGGAGCTACTATGTTGCTCTTTCCAACTGCAGAAAGGTCGCCAAAAAGCCTTCCTATATCGCTCATTAAATATGGCTGCTCACGGGAATGGAAGGGGAAGAAGTATTAATGGGGAAGATTGACCGCTTTGCTGACGAAGATGTGGCCTCCTGATATGCTGCAGAAGCATATTTCCCCAAAAGGTTGGGGGGGGAAGAACTGCGGGACAGGTTTATATGTTCCGATATCAATCTTTATGGTATCAATGTCTTTGTTATGTTAATATGTTAAACGTGATAACCTAAAATATTTACTTAAAGGATACATTGAATCAAAACCCTTTCAGGAGGTCCATGAAATGAGTCTTCTCGTTGTCGGATCGATCGCTTTGGATACGATAAAAACTCCCTTCGGAAAAGTTAAAGAGGCCCTGGGCGGTTCGGCTGCATATTTTTCCATGGCAGCGCAGCATCTGACAGATGTCAATTTGGTAGCTGTGGTTGGCAAGGACTTTTCTAAGAAACACATCCATATATTCCAGGAAAAGGGTATTGATCTTTCAGGCCTGCAGATCGCAGAGGGGGAAACCTTTCGCTGGACTGGTGAATATGGCTTCGACCTCAATGAGGCTCAAACGATCGAGACGCAGCTCAATGTTTTTCAGGATTTCAATCCCCAAATCCCTGCAAAATATCGTTACAGTGATTTTGTCTTCCTTGCCAATATCGATCCGGATCTTCAGAGGCAGGTTCTGGATCAGGTGGATTCTCCAAAACTCGTCGCCTGTGATACCATGAATTATTGGATAGAAAACAAGCCTGATTCATTAAAAAGGACCATCCAAAGGGTCGACATCGTGACTATCAATGAAGCAGAAGCCAGGCAGTTGACCAAAAAACCCAATCTGGTCAAAGCATCCCGAGAAATCCTCTCCTGGGGGCCAAAGATTTTAATCATCAAACAGGGTGAATACGGCGTTCTGATGTTCTCTGACCATTCTGCGTTCTCTGCCCCGGCCTATCCCCTGGAGGAATTATACGACCCCACCGGAGCCGGTGACAGTTTTGCCGGTGGGCTTATGGGATTTATTTCGAATATAGGGAAGTTTGATGAGAACAACATCAGAAAAGGGATCATTATGGGAAGCGTTATGGCATCCTTCTGTGTTGAAGCTTTTACACCCAAAAGACTCATAGATCTGGATCCTCAAGAGATAAAGGGGAGGTTTAAGGAATTTAAAAATCTGACATTTTTTGAGGATCTTACGGAAATTATCTAAATAATGCAGGTGATTACCACACATATTAATGCAGATTTCGATGCCCTTGCCTCTATGGTGGCTGCAAAAAAGCTATACCCGGAAGCAAAGATCGTCTTTCCGGGCTCTCAGGAAGGAAACCTGCGATATCTGCTTAAAATACCCGAATACAGGATCCCGTACTCCAAAATTAAAGAGCTCGATTTGAGCCAAATCGATCATCTGATACTTGTGGATACAAGGATGGCAGACCGGATCGGGGATCTTGCAAAGGTTCTGAATGTACCCGGTTTGACCGTTCATATCTTTGATCATCATCCAAGCCATCCCAATGATATTCGCGGAGACCTCGAATTAATAGAACCTGTAGGCGCTACCACTACCCTCTTTGTTCAAATCTTTCAGGAAAAGGGGATCGAAATAACCCCTCAAGAAGCCACAATCATGGCTTTGGGCATCTATGAGGACACCGGATGTCTGACCTTCAGTTCCACTACATCGCAAGACCTGCATGCAGCCGGATATCTGCTTGCCCATAATGCCAACCTGAATATGGTCGCAGATCTGATCGATCGGGGTTTGACCACGGCACATATTGATCTAATGAATGAACTCCTGAAATCGATCGAGACACATATCATTAATGAGACACCTATCCATATCGCCACAGCATCCATTGACCGATATGTGGGGGATATTGCTATCCTGGCCCATAAGATCAGGGATATCGAAAATCTGGACAACCTGTTTATCCTGGTCCGGATGGAGGATCGAATCCATCTTGTCGCCAGAAGCCGGATCAGGGAACTGGATGCTGGACAGATCGCCAGGGAATTTAAAGGCGGAGGGCACCATACGGCTGCATCAGCGACCATTAAGGAAATGGCCCTGGTTCAGGCCAAGGAAAGATTGATCGGGGTTTTGAAGGAAAAGATCCATATACCCAAGGCAGCACAGGAGATCATGACCTCACCGGTAAAGACCGTCAGCGAAAACCGAAGCATCATTGATGCAAAGGATTTATTGAACCAATACAGCATCAATACCATCCCGGTCACCGAGGCCCACGGAGAGATCATCGGCCTGATCACTCGTCAGACCATTGATAAGGCCATCGGACACGGGATGGAGAATGCTAGGGTCAAGGAGTTGATGATGAGCGATCTCCTGACCGTTACACCTGAGACACCCATTGATAAGGTTAGAGAGTTGATGATCGAAAGCAATCAAAGGTTTCTCCCTGTCTTAAAGAATAAAAACCTGGTGGGTGTCATTACCAAAACCGATCTGCTGAGGGTGCTCCATGATGACCTGTCCAGACTGAATGCCGCTTTTCTAGAAAGTGGTGTCTCTGAAAAGGGGGAATATCAATCCAAAAATCTAACCAGCCTCATCAAGGAAAGGTTGCCCGAAAAGATCCAATCGTTGCTCAAGACTGTGGGTGAGGTTGCAGAAGAGTTGGGATTTTCTGCCTATGCAGTGGGTGGTTTTGTGAGGGATCTCATGTTAAGGCAAGAAAATCTGGATATCGATATTGTTGTGGAAGGAAACGGGATATTACTGGCTGAATACCTGAAACACAAACTAGGGGGAAGGCTTTGTACCCACCAAAAATTTGCCACTGCAGTCATTATCCTCCCTGACGGATTCAAATTGGATGTGGCCACAGCCAGACTGGAATATTATCCGAAACCCGTTGATCTACCTAACGTGGAAATGAGTTCTATCAAACATGACCTTTACCGGCGTGACTTCACCATCAATACCCTTGCCATCCGACTCAATCCATTGCATTTCGGAAGACTCATCGACTTTTTCGGAGGACAGAGGGACTTGAAGGATAAAAAGATCAGGGTCATGCATAGCCTCAGCTTTGTCGAAGATCCAACCAGGGTATTTCGTGCCATCCGTTTCGAACAAAGATTCGGATTCCAGATCGGAAAATATACCAGGAATCTGATTGTTTCTGCCGTCAATCGAGGGCTGCTTTCCAAACTGGACGGCCGTCGCTTGTTCCTGGAACTCGATCTGATCTTTCAGGAACCGGATCCCACAAAAGCCATGAGCCGGATGGGTGAGTTTAAATTGCTCAGTCACATCCATCCGGCGATCCAATACGGATCCGGTCTCGAAAAATTGATAACGGAAATCAGGAATGTAGTGACATGGTATGAACTCTTATACCTTGATGAAAGGATTGAAAAATGGATCGTATATTTTCTGGCGCTGACCCATTCCCTTAAAGAAAAGGAGTTGGTTGCCCTTCTTGGCCATCTGAACCTCTCCGCCAAACATCAGGAAAAGATTGCTTACTGCCATCATATGAGCAGCCAGGTCGGGAAAAAGCTCTACCGGCTAAAGACGGATCAACACGGTAAGATCTATTTTCTCCTTTTTCCGATACCCACGGAAGGTCTTCTATACCTCATGGCCAAATGCGATGATTCAAAATCCAAACAGATGATCTCCCATTTTCTGACCGAGCTCAAAAAGGTCCATATATCCATAAACGGGGATGACCTTAAGAGAATCGGATTTGAACCAGGTCCCATATTTAAAGATATCTTTCATGAGGTCTTGCAGGCTAGATTGGACGGTATGATCTCAAGTCATAAAGAGGAGATGCAGTTTGTGCAACAAAGGTTCAACCATTCGGGATCCGATCCCAAAAGAAAGAGATCTCAAAACCCATGAACACTGCCAGTCAAGAAGAGGAATATAAGATCAGGTTGAATGTCTTCGAGGGCCCTATGGACCTCCTGCTCCATCTGATCAAACAGTCCAAAATAGACATCCGCGATATCCCGATAGCCCTTATCACCGAGCAGTATCTTGCATATATCCGTATGATGCAGGACCTCAATCTGGATGTGGCTGGAGACTTTCTGGTGATGGCCTCTTATCTGATGTACCTGAAATCCAGGACCCTCCTCTGCCCCGGCTTGGATGATGAGGAGGACCCTGAAGAAGCAAAGCAGAGGCTTGCCCAAAGATTAATTGAATATCAGGCTTGTAAGAAGGGGGCGGACATTCTGGCCTCTTGTGAATCCAAACAACTCCAGATCATTCCATCTTTCGGCATCCCTATCCCCTGTGAAGAAGAAATGATAGAAGCCGATCTCTTTGATCTTTTGGATGCATATTATATATTATTTAAGGAACAGATTAATCCGGCCCAACCCCATAAGGTCTCTATTGATCCCATTGCGGTCCAAGACGAAATGTCAGAGATACTTGCGGCACTGAGAGTAAAGAAAAAGGTCTTTTTCCGTCTATTATATGAGTATAATAAACCAGAATATTTTATTATTGGTTTTTTGGCGATCTTAGAATTGGCTCGAACACATAAGGTAAAAATCCTTCAAGGACAAAACTTTGGAGATATCGTGCTTTATCTGGCTTAGTCCGTATTCAAATTGGGTTATAAATACATCCTGAATATCTTATACATCCAATGACCAAACCCGAAAAAAGGAATTAAAATCATAATTAAAAAAAGCCAGGATTGATCAATGAATTATGAAAGAAAATTCATTTTTATGAAAGGGAGGTCATATAAAAGAAAAGAAAAACTATAAAATTACCCTTAAAAAAGGGGAAAAATTATATCTAATGGTTTTTTTGCCCCTCAATTATCTGGCAATATAATTGCATATCAGATAATCGGATTATTTTATTTATAGATCTTAGGAGGTTTAAGTGATGAGTAATAATAAAGGAAGGTTGTTTGGGTTTGCTTTATTATTTACAGGTATAACATGTTTTCTATTGTGTATAACAATTCCCCTGTCTAATGCGCAATTCACGGCACCGGGCATTACCGGAGCGGCCCCATATTTGGGGGTCCCATACCAGGGGATAGGATTTGGTGCCCCCATATCCGCTCCACCAGGATATGCCCCACAATATCCTGGGATTGCTCCCTATGCACCTGGTTTTACAAACTACAGTGGTTCCTCTGCGTTCACTGCGCCTAATGCCGCTTATAATACAGGTTTTAATCAAATAGGCTTTCCTGGAACAGGAATCTATAATCCGGGGATGTATGGGGGATTGCCAATGATGACCCAACCGGGGTTTGCTCCCCTCGGTTTGAATACTGCTGCTCCGGGATTGATGAATCCGGGTTTAATAAATCCGCTGGCAGGTGCTTTTGGTATGCCTATATCACCTTTTCAGCCTTTCGCACAGCAAATCAATCCCTTTATGCCTTTTGTGCAGCAAGTCAACCCCTTTATGCCTTTTGGACAGCAAATGAACCCATTTATGCCTTTCCAGCAGCAATATAATCCATTTATGCCTTTCCAGCAACAATACAACCCATTTATGCCTTTCCAGCAGCAGCAATGGAATCCCTGGAATCCCTGGTCTCCCTATTCGAATACCGGAAGCAATTCTTCTAATAACAATTCCAGCAATAATAACACGAGTACGACAGATGATATCCCTGATGTCACCGGATGGTGGTCAGGTACCTGGAAGGCTTACCAAAACGATCCCGATCCCAATACCGGACCTTTTCTGAAAGATCCCAATACCGGAGAGATCATCATTGCTGCAACCGGCGAACTTGTCCTTCATATCACGCAACAAAATGCATTGAACGATCCCACTAAACCTATGGAAGGCACATTGAAAATTAAAGGTTGGAGCCCCGGGAGCCCCGATAATCCACCGGAATGGTCCGGCGAGACTTCAGAGAACGCCATCACGTCGGGCTGGATTAGCAAAGATACCCAATACATTCAGTGCAGGATCATTTATACTGAAGGAGAACAGGATTATCACTTTTTCTGGCTCTTAGGTGAGACTAAGCTGAATATAACCGATACGCATATCTCCGGGATATTCAAAATTAACGAGGGCTCACAAGGTTATTTTATGCAGGGGACCTTCACCACTGCCAGTTTTCAGCCTTAGACATAGCTGAGATTTGATCGGTACCGTAATGTTTTTAAAAGATTATCCGATCATTGAGGAGAGCAAGGATCTTTGGCTGTATGCTAAAGTGTTGACATTAAAGATAAATCGTATTAATATATAGATGAGTATGTAAAATCATCTTACAACGTAATGTTAGATTCGATTGAACGTCATTATGTATAGGTCTATTGCTATATCTGTAAAAATTCCACTATGCCCAAAAGGTCTAAGGAGGTGAATGAATGTCCCATTCCTAAACATCTCTGTTTTTCATTAAGAAAGGAGAAGAGTTAGGTTATGAATGAGAAAAGGTTATTGAGAGTTATAATGATCAGTTTGTTTATGAGCCTTGGTATTTTGCTGGCTTTCCAGTTCTCTGTGTATGCCTATTATGCAGGAATACCTACATTACCTTTTACCCAACAAATTTCGAGCATTCAAAATACGCCATTTACAAGCTCCACTCTGAATTCATCTTTTTATAGAGATTTTTACACGACGTATGGGACACAGGCTAGCACATTTGCCAATCCTTTTTCGACTTATGGTTCCACCTCTATGCTATATGCCGACCCTTTTTCCCAGGCAAGTGCCAACACCATGTCCTATGCCAATATTTTTGGTGTAACTATTGAATCAGGTCAGGGCTCTTACAGGGACCCCTTTTATACGACCGGAGGGAAATATATCAATTATAGTTCCCCTGTGGGAGGATTCTCCTCCGATCAAGCATATAGCATGTCCCTGCTAGGTGGGTCCACGTCCAGCAGCTTTTCATTGACCACACCATGGACCCATGTCAGTTCGGATATCAATACGGCTTATGGACCGGGATTCGCCGGAACCAGCCTTGCACATACGGCATTTGGTATGCCGACCATATTCAATTTAACCGGGATGAATCCTGCTGCTGCAGGTACGGTGGCCCTATTGGCTTACGGTTCTGAAACCGCTGCAATGGATAGGATGATACAACAATCCAATACATATGCCTACACCAAGGAAGGGATGCCTTATACCCCTGTTGCAAGCTATTATAATGCTAACAGCTATGGTGGCACGAATTATTTCTTTGCCGGGGATATCAGTTATCAGGAAACCGGAACGGTGGGTACCGGACCCTTCACGACCGGCTATAATGTCGTACAGGAATTACCCAGTTCGTGGGTCCCGGCTGTTGGCGCAACAGTGGGGGCTGCTGCCTTGACCGGATGGTTCGGTGGCGGGATTGCCGCTAGCACCGGCGGCACTTCTACAGGTTCTTATGGAGGCTGGAGCGGTCAATCTGCCGGCTGGGGCGTTGTTTCCGGCGGCTGGGGCGGCGGCGGTTATGTCGGCGGTGGCGTTGGTGGTTATGTCGGTGGAGGCGGTACTTACGTAAGTGGTGGAGGAACTACCTACGGCGGCGTAAACTTAGGCTGGTAAATCCAAAATCTATATCGAATTTAAAGGCCCGTTTGTATGTAAGACTTACAGCCGGGCCTTTTTTATTGGCCTTACATTTGTTCCTGATTTTGTCTGCAGAAGGCTTGCACTCTAACCGTAAACATCCTATTTGACTCTTTCAAAGCCATAAGCTATCCTCTGTTTAAAGGAGGATTCATGGGCATCATCATACGAAATCAAAAACAGGCACCAGAGCATTATCTGCTTTCCATCTCCCTGCCCGGGCATCAACTCCAGCCAACACCCGGACAATTCTGTATGCTTTCCTGCGGTGCCACCACCGATCCCCTCCTTCGGCGTCCCTTGAGTATCCACGATTATTTCCCCCCAAAAGGGGGAAATCCCCCCAGAGTGGATTTCCTTTACCGGGTGGTGGGAACCGGGACAAGACTACTGTCGCAGATGAAGCCCGGAGATCCGATCGATCTCTTTGGTCCTCTGGGAAACGGTTTTGATATCGATCATTCTTTGGAATATGCCATGTTTATCGCCGGTGGCATCGGGATCGCTCCCCTGCCCTATCTTGCTGAGAGCCTTATGAAAAAACAGGGATCTATCCCCGGACGACTTCTGGTGGGAGCGAAAAGGGCCGAGCATATTGTGGCCATCGAAAGATTCAAAAAGCTGGGCCTTGAAGTCACTATTTATACCGAGGACAGGAGCCTTGGAGAAAGAGGTTGTGTCACTGATGATCTGGAGCAGGGATTAAAGCCATGTCTCAAAAAAAGATCCTTGGTCTTTGCATGCGGACCAACAGGAATGCTGGCCACAGTTGCCGAAAAATGTTCGGCTATGAAGATTCCCTGCCAGGTTTCCCTTGACCGCAGGATGGCCTGCGGGGTGGGCGCATGTCAGGGATGCGCGGTCAGGACTTCGGAGGGCTCACCAACCTCTCCGGACCAAATCTATAAAAGGGTATGCCTGGATGGTCCTGTATTTCATTCGGGAGAAATCATGTGGACATGGATGGAGGAAGCGGATCGATGCCCTCATTAGCCGTTTGCGTTGGAGACTTGAGATTCAAGAATCCGGTGCTGCTTGCATCCGGCACATGCGGTTACGGGATCGAATATGCCCCTTATCTGGATCTGAACCGTCTGGGAGGGATTGTGATCAAGGGGATCTCCCTTGAACCCCAGCCCGGGAATCCCCCGCCCAGAATCATAGAAACGCCGTCAGGTATGCTCAATGCCATCGGCCTGCAAAATATCGGCTGGCGGAAATTTGTGACCGATTACTTGCCCAGACTTGCAGATTATGAGACCCACATCATTGTCAATATCTATGGTCACACCATCGAGGAATACCGGGAAGTGGCCCAGAGGCTTTCGGAGCATTCCGGTATCTGTGCACTGGAGATCAATGTCTCCTGTCCGAATGTGGACCAGGGAGGACTCGCTTTCGGCACGGACCCTTCAAGTACATTCAAGGTCACGAATGCGGTCAGAAAGGCAACGCATCTGCCGGTGATTACCAAATTATCGCCCAATGTGACAGACATACGCCCCATTGCAAAAGCAGCAGAAGATGCGGGCGCTAACGCCATCTCCCTGATTAATACACTGCTCGGATTAAAGGTGGACATCAAAACAAGGCGACCGGAGCTTGCCAATATCACAGGCGGCCTTTCAGGCCCGGCCATCAGGCCTGTGGCCCTTCGCATGGTATGGCAGACTGTAAAAATGGTCAATATTCCCGTCATAGGCATGGGGGGGATCATCTCCTGTAATGACGCCCTGGAATTTCTGATCGTCGGGGCCAGCGCCATTCAGATCGGTACCGGTCTGTTTGTGGACCCCCTATGCCCGATAAGGATTCTGGAAGGGATGGAATCCTTTCTGAATGAGGCCGGTATAGAGTACATTTCTAATGTCATTGGCAGCTTCGATACGGAAATGTCAAAGGATGAGCCATGATCCCCGTCAAATGGAAATTCAGATCTCCATCCCCTCCAGAACAGATTGCAGGGCTTTCCGAATCGACTAATCTTCATCCCATCATCTGCCAAATCCTTGTCAACCGTGGCATTGAAAAGATCGAAGCCATTAATGATTTTTTGAATCCGGATCTGAAAAAGATTCCCGACCCATTTCTTCTAAAGGATATGTCAAAGGCTGTTGAGAGAATAGAGTATGCATTGAAAAAGGGGGAGAAGATCCTCATTTATGGAGACTATGATGTGGATGGGATTACGGCATCCGCAGTTTTAAGCGAGTATTTGACCGATTGCGGCGGAAAGGTCCGGGTTCGCCTCCCCAATCGAATCAAGGATGGTTATGGTCTCTCAAAAAAGGTGATTGACGAGGCTCACAGGGAGGGAGTCACATTGCTTATTACAGTGGATTGTGGCTCTTCCGATCATGAGGCAGCCGAGTATGCCCATAAAATTGGTATCGATATGCTGATCACTGATCATCACCACACTCCGGACACGCTCCCAAAATCCCTTGCCATAATTAATCCGAAACAGGAGGAATGCCCCTATCCCTATAAACATCTCGCAGGTGTGGGCGTCGCACTCAAGCTCGTTCAGGCATTGAGCCTATACGGACAGGGAAAACAGATGCGTCTCGATCAGATCGGTTTCTGGCCAAACATGCTCAACAGATATCTGGATCTGGTATGCCTGGGCACCATCGCAGATATTATGCCCCTGACAGGTGAAAACAGGATCTTTGTAAAGTATGGCCTAAATGCCCTAAACCGGACTGAAAGACCGGGCCTGATCGCACTCAAGAACATAGCCGGGATCGCAGATAAAGATATGACCACAGGTCTGGTGGGATTTGCCCTGGCACCCAGGATCAATGCCACCGGCAGGGTCAGCGGACCCGAGGAAGGATTGAGACTCCTTTTGACCAAATCACCCGAAGAGGGTGAATGCCTTGCAAAATTCCTGGACCAGCAGAATCAAAAACGGCGTGAAATCGAGGGAAAAATCCTTCGTGAGGTATATAAAAAGATCAAAAAAGAACTCAGAATAGCAGATGAGATGATCATTATCCTCTCCGACAAAGGATGGCATCCCGGGGTCATTGGTATCGTGGCTCAAAAGCTCGTAGAGGAATTCTATCGTCCTGCGGTCATTATCTCGGTCCAATCCGGTCTCGGAAAAGGCTCAGCCCGTTCCATTCCCAATATCCATCTCTATCAACTCCTCTACCAATGTCAAGAGCTGTTAAGGGATTTTGGCGGTCATGCTGCAGCCGCTGGTCTGACCATAGAAGAAAAGATGATCCCCTTGTTCAGGGAAAAGGCCAATCAAATACTGAACGAGACCTGCAACAAAGAAGACCTGGTGTCTGAAATCACCATCGATGCAATGATGGATTCAATATCTCTGGACGATCATTTCGTAGCCCAGTTGGATTCCCTTGCCCCATTCGGGTCTGAAAATCCTGAACCCTCCTTGTGTCTGAAAGGGGTTTGCCTGACCTGTCAGCCACGCCTTTTGAAGGATGCCCATCTGAAAATCCACCTGAAGTACGGTTCAGTCATTCATGAGGGCATCGGTTTCAATATGCGCCGCATCTGGGAATATATGCTCTCCTTTCCACCCAGCCATATGTGGGATGTGGTTTTTTACCCTCAGTTCAATCATTGGCGGGGAGAAAATCATATCCAATTACGTTTGAAGGATGTCAAGGCTCATGCTCCGCATTGAAGATATCACCGATCTTGTAAAATCCTATATACCCGAACCGGATATTGAACTCATATATCGTGCATATATCTTTTCAGGCAAAGTGCATAAAGGCCAGGTGCGGGCCTCAGGAGGCCCATATCTGGTTCACCCCCTTGAGGTTTCGGGCATCCTTGCCAGAATGAGATTGGACGAGGTCACTGTTGCAGCAGGGCTCCTGCATGACACAGTGGAAGATACATTGACCACGATCAAAGAGATCAAGGAACTATTCGGTGAAGAAATCGCCTTTATTGTGGACGGGTTGAGCAAAATCGGCCAGATTACTTTTGAAAGCCGGGCAGAGAAACAGGCAGAGAATTACCGGAAGATGATACTGGCTATTGCCCAGGATATCCGGGTCATACTAATAAAGCTTGCAGACCGGCTCCATAATATGAAGACCCTGCATTTTCTGGACGAAGAAAGTCAAAGGCGTATCGCACAGGAAACCTTGGAGATCTATATCCCTTTTGCCAATCGTCTGGGCATGGCCAGAATCAAATCCGAGTTGGAAGACCTTGCCTTCAAATATCTGGAACCCGAAGTTTATGCAGACCTGATCAACAAGCTGGCGCAAACCGAACAACACACCACAAAGATCATTGAAGAGGCCATAGAGATCGTCTTCAATGAACTGAAAAAATTCGGGATTCAATGCAGGGTGTATGGTCGCCCCAAACACATCTTTAGCATATATCAAAAGATGATCAGAAAGGGCGTTCCTCTGGATCAGGTCTTTGACCAGCGAGGGGTCAGAATCATCACCCAGTCCGTCAAGGATTGCTATGCCGCACTCGGGGTCATCCATTCCTTATGGAAACCGGTGCCCGGAGAATTCGATGATTATATCGCCATGCCAAAGCCAAACATGTACCAGTCCTTACATACCGTTGTTATTGGTCCTTCTGTTCAACCACTTGAATTTCAAATAAGAACAGAGGAGATGAATCAAACGGCCGAAGAGGGGATTGCTTCCCACTGGCGCTACAAGGAAAAGGGGAAACTGGATGAAAAATATAATCAGAAACTGGTTTGGCTCAGGCAGTTGATGGAATGGGTCCAGGAGCTAAAGGATCCCAATGAATTCCTGCGGATGATGAAGGTGGATCTATTTCAGGATGAGGTCTTTGTATTTACACCTAAGGGCGAGGTCAAAGGGCTCCCTAAGGATGCCACCCCGGTTGATTTTGCTTACAGTATTCATACCGATGTGGGAAATCATTGCGTGGGAGCCATAGTAAACGGAAAAATCGTGCCGTTGAACTATAAACTCAAAACCGCAGATGTCATCAAGATCAATACATCCGGCACACACAAACCTAGCAGGGACTGGCTTAAATTCGTCAAATCCCCCAAAGCGATTCAAAAGATCAAACATGTTCTGAAAGTGGAAGAAAGGGAGAGGAGCCTCTCACTGGGTAGAGATATCCTGGATAAAGAGGCAAAAAAATACGATACGAATTACAACAAAATCCTTCATGAAGGCTCCCTTCTCCAAATCGCCCGAAGATTTTCCTATCAGGGGATCGACGACCTTGTGGCGGATATCGGTTTTGGAAAGGTTTCATCCAAACAGGTCATTCAGGCAATCCTGCCCCAGGAAAAACTGAAAACGAAAAAGGAGGGCCCTGCCGTCCAGAGGGTATCACACCCCAAAATTAAAAGGAGCATTGAAGGTGTCAAGATCAAGGGACTGGATGATGTGTTGATCCGTTTTGCAAAATGCTGCAATCCCATTCCAGGGGACCCCATATGGGGCTTCATTACCCGGGGCAAGGGCGTAACAGTCCACAGGATTGACTGTCCCAATAGCCAATCTATTGGACTGGGTTCGGATCGCCAGATTGATGTGGAATGGGATGTGAAAGATCACCGGCCATTTCCGGTCGGGCTAAAGATCTTTTCGGAGGACCGCAGGGGGTTGCTTGCAGAAATTACAACAACCATCTCGAATCAAAAGGGAAATATTATTTCAGCCAGTGTAAAAACGACCGAATATAAATCAGCAGTCACTAAATTTATGATCGAAATCACTGACCTGGATCACTTAACAAAGATCATAAATGCCATACGCAGGATTCAGGGTATCCTGCAGGTGGAAAGGATCAGATAGGCCCCTTCCATCCCTGAGGCAAAAAACAAAAAGCATCCATTAGGATGCTTTTATGACTTTACCTGCCTTGATACATCTGGTACATACCTTCATGCGCTTTACACTCCCTGCCATGATCACTTTGATGGATTGGATATTCGGGAGCCATCTTCTCTTTGATTTATTATGCGCATGACTGACACTAAAACCTGTGCTGGGTCCTTTACCGCAAATATCACAACGTCTCGACATATGTTTCATCCTCCCAACTGATTCGCTCGTCCATTTGGACGACTTACTTTTAGCGTTCGCTATAATAATATGTCAATATCTCCATGAAACCATTAACCTTTTGATTCCGGGAAAATAATTTCTCAAATTCTTGTTTAAATTGACATAATAAAGTTCAATATGTTAACATTCTTTCGTTTATTCTGCAAGTGCTCTTTCTCATAAAATAGCAATTCTCATTTTGACAACCTTTAAACGCACTATGACGATGGATTTAAAAAGAGGACATCTCATGCATAAAAAATGGGTGATATTTTTCCTGATCTATTCGGTATCTGTATTTTTTATCTTCATCTATATCCTGTTCCCCTCACAAATGATCAAGAGGAAGGTGGAACAGACTATATCACGACATTTTCCAGGTCAAGTGAATATTCGTGAAATCTCCTTTGCACTTCCTGGCCAATTCAGGCTGAAGGGGGTGGATTTGATTCTTTTGGAGATCCCCGAAGGGGAAATGCCTGCATCAATAAAGATCGATGAGGTGAAGGCCGGTTTGGATTTTCTCAAAATTCTAAAAGGGAGAATAGGTATCAGAGGAGAGCTTCAGGTCGCAGATGGCTGCATCATGGCAAATTTCGATCAAAGGCTGATCGGCAAATCCCTCAGGCATCTATCCGGTGTGATCGAAAATATTGCTATTCAGGACTTTCCTTTTCTTGAGCAGCAATTAGGCATTCACGTCACCGGCCTTCTGAATGGTGAACTGGATGCAAACTGGTCAGGCCAAGATATCATTCAAAGTGACGGCTCATGGTCTTTTCATATTGATAAGGGACGAATCACTCCCAGGCAATTTCCTGCATTCAGTTATGATTCGGTCCAGGGAAGAGGTATAATCAAGGAACAAAATATTCAGATCACACGGATAGAAGTCGAGGGGCAGGACCTCTCTCTGGTGGCCACCGGCCAGGTCCGTCTCGCATCCCAAATCAAGAAATTTCACATTGATACACAGGTCGGTCTAAAATTACTACCCAATTTACGGCAGAGACTTGGCGCATTTGCCAGTCTTTTACCAAAACCGGACAATAGTGGTTTCATCAACCTTTTCGTTTCAGGGCCTCCGGGAGGACTTCGTTTTTCTTCTAAAAGGATAAGAAAATCAAACTTCTCCGGGAAATTGATTCAAATCCTATTGGCATCACTCTGAGATATCCCCTCCCAACATAAGATCAAAAATAGGAATCCCTGTTTTTTCAGGACATTCGATTGATGGTCTCAAAAAGTCATTTCCGACATCAAAGAACACCCTAAATTTAATTAATTATTGACTTTTTTGATAAAAATTGCTATTTTGAAAGATTAATAATCAGATCTAAAATTAAGAATTCAGAGTTATATCTCAATATCTTGAAGGAGGTTTTAAAATGCAAAAAAAGCTGCTCCTGTCACCAGGTCCCACGCCTGTTCCATCCGAAGCTTTATTGGCCATGGCACAACCTATTATTCACCACAGAACACCCGAATTTACGGAAGTCTTTAATCAGGTCCAGGAGGGATTGAAATATCTATTCCAGACTGAAAATGATGTCATCGTCATCGCCGGATCAGGCACCTCGGCAATGGAGGCTTCTGTATCCAATATTCTCTCACCCGGGGATAAGGCTATATGCATCCGGGGCGGAAAATTCGGAGAACGATGGGCCGAACTCTGCCAAGCCTATGGGGTTGAAGCCATCAACATCGATGTGGAATGGGGTAAGGCACTGGATCCCCAGGTGCTTGCTGAATGTCTTACTAAAAATAGTGATGCCAAGGCCGTATATGCAACCATGAGCGAGACCTCCACAGGTGTCAAATTCGATATTGAGTCGTTTGCCAAGATTGTGGGAAAACATCCGCAAACGGTCCTGGTCGTGGATGCCATCACAGCCGTGGGTGTCATGGATGTACCCATGGACAAATGGGGGATTGATGTGCTGGTCTGTGGCTCACAAAAGGCATTAATGCTTCCTCCTGGTCTCGGATTCATAAGCCTCAGTGAAAAGGCATGGGATTTTACCGAAAGCTCAAAATGTCCCAAATATTACCTGGATCTCAGAAAGGAAAAAAAGAGCCTGGCAAAGGGGCAGACCTCTTATACACCTGCTGTTTCCCTGATCATGGGACTCAATGAAACCCTGAAAATGATCCGGGAGGAAGGACTCACCAACCTTTTCAAACGTCATGCCACCCTTGCTGCTGCGACCCGTGCGGGCTGTCAGGCAGTCGGACTGGAGCTCCTGGCAAAGGATTCCCCTTCGGATGCCGTGACTGCCGTAAAGTCGCCTGATGGTACAGATGCCACTCAGATCGTCAAGAAGATGAAAGGCAAATATGGGATGATCATTGCTGGTGGACAGGCAGAACTCAAAGGTAAAATATTCCGCATCGCTCACCTGGGCTATTTTGACAAATGTGACATCTTCTCAGCGATCGCCCATCTGGAGATATCGCTTAAGGAATTGGGCCTCCCTGTGAAATTGGGTGCCGGGATTGCAGCAGCGGAAGATGTATTTTTGTCGGAATAGGAAGAGAATATAGGAGGATAAATAGCAATGAAAGTCCTTGTCAGTGATAAGCTCTCGCCGAAAGGTGTGGAAATATTTGAACAAACCGAAGGCATCCAGGTGGATGTCAAAACAGGCATGACCCCAGAGGAGTTGATCGGATGCATACCGGAGTATGATGCACTGGTTGTGAGAAGCGCAACCAAGGTCACTGCCGATGTGATTGCAGCAGCGAAAAACCTTAAAGTGATCGGCCGTGCCGGAAGCGGTGTGGATAATATAGACACCCAGGCCGCCACAAAACACGGGATTGTGGTGATGAACACCCCCGGCGGGAATACCATTACAACGGCAGAACACGCCATATCCATGCTTCTTGCCCTCTGTCGACATATCCCCCAGGCAGATGCATCCATGAAAGAAAAAAAGTGGGAAAAAAAGAAATTTATGGGCACTGAATATTTCGGCAAGAACCTTGGTATCCTCGGTCTGGGAAAGATCGGAACCGAAGTAGCAAAAAGGGCCAAGGGATTGATGATGAAAATCATTGCATACGATCCGTTCATATCCGCAGAGGCCGCTCAAAAACTGGAGGTGGAACTGGTAGATCTGGATGACCTTTTCAAGCGTTCGGATTTTATCACCGTCCACACGCCCAAAAGCCCTGAGACGATCAACCTGATCGACGCCTCTGCCATTGCCAAGATGAAGGATGGGGTGAAGATCGTGAACTGCGCCAGGGGCGGAATCGTCAACGAGAGGGACCTTGCTGATGCGGTCAAAAACGGCAAGGTATCGGGTGCGGCAGTGGATGTCTATTCTCAGGAACCACCTTCGGAAGACAATCCTCTCTATGGCATCCCGCAGATCATTATGACGCCCCACCTGGGGGCATCCACGGAAGAGGCCCAGGATAAGGTGGCGGTTGCCATTGCCAACCAGATCGTGGATATGCTCAAAAACGACACCATCTGCAATGCCCTCAATGCCCCGTGCGTACCACAGGAGGTATTATCCAATATCAAACCTTACATCGCACTGGCCGAAAAAATGGGCAGCATTGTGGGCCAGATATCCGAAGGCAGGATGAGCGAATTCGAGGTACACTTTAGCGGCGAAGTGCTCAATTTTGATATTGCCCCAATCACCGTGGCGGCAATCAAAGGACTCCTGACTCCCATACTGCATGAAGAGGTGAATGACGTCAATGCCATGTTCACAGCCAAGGAGCGAGGGATCAAGATCGAAGAGGCCAAAGAGAGTGTAACGGGTGCCTATTCCAGCCTTGTCTCAGTCAAACTCAAAACGGACAAGGGCAAGACCACTCTCTCAGGAACCCTTTTCAACCATACTGATCCGAGGATTGTGGAGTTAAACGGATTTGATGTGGAAATCGTGCCTTCTGAACACATGCTCTTTTTCTCCAACAACGATAAACCCGGACTCATCGGCAGTATAGGCAGCACATTGGGCAAGCATCATATTAACATCGCCGGGATGCAGTTCGGCCGTGAAAAACCGGGGGGAAATGCCGTTTCCATATTGCGCGTGGATAGCCCGGTGGATGACGCACTCCTTAACGAGCTGAAACACCTGCCCAATGTGGTGAGCGTAAAATCGGTTAGGCTTTAGTTTCCTGGATCGGGATCTGTCTTCTTCCTGAGGCATCCCTTGATAAACACCAGCAGGATGGATAACCCGGCAGGGGTCATTCCAGCGATCCGGGATGCCTTTGCCAGGGTCGGTGGGCGTGTGGATTTGAGTTTTTCCCGGACTTCGTGTGAAAGGCCTGGCACCTGATCATAATCCATATCCATGGGGATCTTGATCCGGTCCATCTCTTTGAAATGGTTGATCTCTTGGAGCTGTTTCCTGATATAGCCTTCATACTTCACCTGTATCTCCACCTGTCTGGCAACCCTGGGCTCTGATACAGGCCATACAGGATCTATCCTCTGAATGGCACGATCTGTTACCCCGGGTCTTCTGAGAAGATTGGCGAGGCTGGTGGCCTCCTGAATCGGTTTACTGTCTGATTCCAGCATCACCTCATTCACCGAATCCGAAGGTTTGATATAGGTTTGTTCCAGCCGTTCGATATGCGAACGGATCTTTAGAGTTTCCTCTTTTAGTGTTTCATAGGTCTCCCGGTCCATAAGACCCAGTTCCCGGGCACTGTCCATCAAACGGTATTCCGCATTGTCCTCCCTTAACAAAAGCCTGTATTCCGCCCTTGATGTAAACATACGGTAGGGCTCGTCCGTTCCTCTGTTAATCAGGTCGTCCACCATTACCCCCATATATGCCTCGGAGCGGTCCAGAATAAAAGGCTTGCGTTTCTGGACCTTGAGAGCGGCGTTGATCCCTGCGAGCATGCCCTGGGCAGCGGCCTCTTCATAACCGGAGGTACCGTTCACCTGCCCTGTCAGATAAAGTCCCGAGACCAGCCGGGTTTCCAATGTGGGCAAAAGCTGGGTCGGAAGGCAATAATCATATTCAATGGCATATGCGGGCCGCATGATCTCTGCCTCCTCCAGGCCCTTCACAGACCGAACGATCTCCCGTTGAATCTCCGGAGGAAGGCTGTTCCCCAGACCGCTGGCATAAATCTCCTCTGTTTCGAATCCCTCCGGTTGCAGAATTACCTGGTGAGAATCCCGATCAGGGAATTTCATTACCTTATCCTCCAGAGATGGACAGTAGCGGGCGGGTGTGCCCTTGATGGCACCGCTATACAGGGGGGAAAGATGGATATGATCCTTTATCACCTGGTGGGTTCGGGCATTCGTGGCCGTTATGAAACAGGAAAGCTGAGGGAGACTGACCTGTATGGTTGAAGATGAAAAGAACCGCGGCACCTCATCCCCATCCTGTTTTTTTAATATATCAAAATCAATGGTGGCCCTCTTTAACCTTGCAGGGGTGCCCGTTTTAAAACGACCCATCCGAAATCCCAGATGTTTGAGGTCATCCGCCAGGGATTCGGAGGGAAACTCCCATGCCCTTCCGGCTGGAAATCTTTTTTCCCCTATATGGATCAGACCGTGCAAAAAGGTGCCGGTAGCTATCACCACAGCATCAGCCTGATAATGATTCCCCAGATGATCCTTTAGCCCGTGTACCCTGCCCTCCTCCACCAGCAGTTTCTCCACCATGCTCTGCCTCATGTCCAAATCCGGTTGCCTTTCCAGAATATGCTTTATTGTAGAATGGTATCGCTGTTTGTCATTTTGGGTCCTTGTTCCCTGCACGGCAGGCCCCTTGCTTGTGTTGAGGACACGAAACTGGAGGGCCGTACAATCCGCCACCCTGGCCATGACCCCGCCCATGGCATCGATCTCCTTCACCAGATGACCTTTGCCCAACCCCCCGATGGAAGGGCTGCATGGCATGGCGGCAATGGTATCCAGATTGAGTGTCAGGAGGAGAGTCTTGCACCCCAGTCTGGCGGAGGCCAGGGATGCCTCAACCCCTGCATGTCCGCCACCCACCACAATAACATCGTAACGATCCATTTTTATCATCGATCCTCTAAATATAAACCCAAATAATGCAATTAACCACAGAGGTTACAAAGAAACGCGAATCCGATCCATATCAATCATCTCATAAAAGGTCACAGGAAAACTCATTATGGATTTTTGTGAAGCAAGGCGAGTTCATCAGGCCTTCGAAAAATCACTTCGGGCATTGGGATGATCTTCTGCGAACCCATTTATTTTAGCACTAGACAGAGGAATCGTCAAAAAAATGTATGGTTTTCCTTGGAGATAATTGTTGTATAATGTATCTATGACACACCTAAAAAATCCCTTTTCCGGACAAGGAAAAAGATATTACGATTTCAACACCTTTTTGAAAGGTGCATTCGGGCACAGGGTCCATAAAATATCCATTGATGCCGGCCTGAACTGCCCCAACAGAGACGGGAGCATATCAAGCACCGGGTGCATATATTGCAATAAAAGGGGATCCGGAACCGGTGCATGGGAAAAAGGGCAATCCATTCCGGAGCAAATCTTACATGCCCAGACGTACCTCAGAAAACGTTTCAAGGTAAACAAATTTCTGGCCTATTTTCAATCATTTTCCAATACCTATGCACCTAAAGATGAGCTTAAGGTTTTATATGAGAAGGCGCTGGACATGGAGGATATGGTGGGTCTGTGTATCGGCACCAGACCGGATTGTGTGCCCGATGATATCCTGGACATGATTCAGGCATTCACCAGGGATTATATGATATGGCTGGAATATGGCCTTCAGTCCTTTCACGACCGTACATTACTGGCGATTAACAGGGGGCATACGGTGCGGCAATTTCTGGATGCAATGGAGCGGACCAGAAAAAGGGGGATCAATGTGTGTGTTCATATCATTCTTGGGCTTCCAGGGGAGTCCAAAGAGGACATGATTCAAACAGCTGATCGTATCTCCATGCTCGATATACAGGGAATCAAAATCCATCTGCTCTATGTAATCAGGAATACCCCTCTTGCGGATTTGTATCAAAGGGGGGCATATCGCTGCCTGACGCAGAAAGAATATCTGGATATTCTGGTATGCTTTATCTCCCATCTGCGTTCGGATATAGTCATACAGAGATTGACCGGTGACCCTCATCCTGAAGATCTTCTGGCCCCTGCATGGAGTCTGAAAAAAGCGGAAACCCTTGCTCATTTGAATACCATAATGAAAGAGCAGGATATATGGCAGGGAAAGAGATGTATAAAAAGATGAAAAGGCAAAAAATTGAATGAACTGTTTTTCCTTATTCTTGATAATTTAATAATGAATTCCCCTTTGTTATACTAAAAAATTAAAATCCTTAAATACGGATTTGGTTTTCAACTATTTCCAGCCCAGAAGGTTCCATTGGATTCATTTATTTTATTAAGTATCTGATCAAGGACCAATGACCTCGTGATTTCGCATCGGGGATGTCCATTAAATGCTCCATTTACCATCGCATGCCGAGCCTTGTTTGCACAATCTCCAGCACAATGCCATTTGCAAAAACATCCCTGACACCATGGTATATTTTCTACCGTGCGATTACGAAGTTTCTGCAATTTTTTATTATCAAACATGAAACGATTCTGGCTTTTATCATAGTATCCAAACATAAAATCTTGTGAAAACTTCGCCTTCTCATCGTACACCTCGTAACAAGCAGAGACATTACCATTAGGGGTCAGGCTGAACCCTTCGCCACAACTCCGGCAGAACCGATTGGTGAGTGTATCTATTCTGGCTGAAGAGAAGAAGAGTTCGACTCCATATTTATCTGCAATCCTTTTGGCCTCATGGAAGGCCTTTATGAATGCATCGGGTTCAACGTGAAGGCTTTTGTTTTGCCCGCGGCCAAGGTTGTATACAGGCTCGAGTTGTATACGTTTTGGTCGGGCATGTTCAAGAAGATACATGATGCTATCAAGCACTTTATTGACTGAAATGGCAGTGACTGTCATGCGTATTCCATAGGGAAAACCGGATTCCTCAAATGTCTCTATAGTCCTTAATACACTCTTTGATGAAGGGTCTCCAGAACTATGTGGACGATGAACATCTTGGACTTTGGGAAGACCATCCATGGACAGACTTACACCATGTAAATTTTTGATGATCCATTGAAGCTTTATTTCAGAGAGAACGCCATTTGTTGCAACTGAGGCATAGACTTTCATGCCATGTTTTTCAGCCAGACTCTTTGCATAATTGAGAGATTTTACAAGGACCTTCCAGTTCATAGCAGGCTCACCGCCCCCATGGTAGCCAACACTGAAACTCTTTTTCCCAAGCTCCAAAGCATTGTTAAAAACAAAATCAATTCCCCTTTTTGCTGTGAAAAACGGCATATCTATATGTGAGTTAGCCCCGGCAGATGCATAACAGTAAATGCAGCGAAGGTTGCATCTATTGGTAAGAAATAGAGTTACTTCAGTAGGTTTAAAGGTCGCATTTTCGAATGTGGCAATGGGAGTATCCCCCTCCACACTAGTGAGTTGGGTATCATTTAGGAAACGTAAAAAGTTTTTTTCTTCTCTTGTAAATCTTTTGACCTGTCCCTCCTTCAAGCAATACAAAAAATTTACCGCTTTGGCATTAGCAATGAATGCTACTTTTTTTAAAGGGGCATATACAACATATCGATTGGCAATTGGTATAACATAGACTTCAGTGGTTATATAATTTACAGGATTCCTCATAGAATCCTTCTCCACAATTTTATCTAATATTCTCTTTAAAGCTACACCGCCATACAAACGCAAACTGGTACACATCTGCAGGTTTGAACTGCAACACATCTGCAAGTCTGAACCATATCACATTCACAAGTTCGGGTCCCGACCATATCACATTTACATGTCTTAACCATCTCACATTTGCAAATAGGGCCTTCATGTGAAGGTCCTTTGCCTGATACTGGTACGCATGTACAGACTTCCTCAGATCTGCAAATATCTTTATAAGATGGATAACCTTTCAATGCCTTGGATGAAATATTATATGTTCCTGGGACGCAATCACAGGCACATACGGCTCCTGGAGGTATAGATGCTCCACAAGGCAACGTGTATGTGCGTGTAATTCCGTATTTATCGGTATAACGATACACATTGGCTTCATAACCCTCTTCTGTGGCTGATGGGTCGAACAGACAGGTTGTTTGAGTGTCTTTAAAATCTTGGGTATTCCAGATCTTTATGGTATTATCACTGCCTCCGGACGCTAAAAGTATGCCATCCGGGCTAAAGCAAATGGAATTTACTTCATTTGTATGACCTTTTAGGATTTTGAGAAGGCTCCCTGTGTCAACATCCCAGAGTTTAATATTCCCATCCTTACAACTCGAGGCTAAGAATTTACCATCCGGACTGAAGCAAACAGAATTTATTGGGCGGATAGAAACAAGACATAAATGACTCCCATATTCCTTAAGGGTTTTGATGGATTTACCTGAGGCCACATCCCAAAGATTAATGATATTATCCCTGCTTCCTGACGCTAAAAGCAGGCCATCAGGGCTGAAGCAAATAGAATTAACCTTATTTGTATGCCCCTCCAAGGTTTTAAGGAGTCTACCTGAAACAACATCCCAGAGCTTTATAGTATTATCCCTGCTTCCTGAAGCCAAAATTGAACCATTCGGGTTGAAGGAGATGGAAATAACTTCACCTGTGTGTCCCTTCAAGGTCTTAACGGATTTGCCTGACGCAACATCCCAGAGCTTCATGGTTTCATCGTTGCTGCCTGAAGCCAAAAGTGTGCCATCTGGACTGAAGCAAACAGAATTTATCCCATTCGTGTGTCCCCCTAAGGTTCTGATGAGCTGGCCTGACGCAACATCCCAGAACTTGATGGTTTCATCGTTGCTACCTGAAGCCAGAATTTTACCACTTGGGGCAAAGGATATAGATTTGACTTCATTAATGTGCGCACGAATATTTTTATCAAGAGATTTTGCTACGATTAATTCCCCATCATTAGCATTTGTCTTGATTATTTGATGAATAAAATTAGAGGTAGTAATAGGGGTGCAGGAAGAAATCAAGGCAGTGGCTGCAATAAAAGCCGCAAGGCTCAGGAACTCTCTGCGTCCCATATATATCTCTTCAGCTTGTTCGATAATCCTTCGGAGTGAGTAAAGTTCTATATTCTCATTTCCATCCATTTTTACATGATGAAGTTCAAAATGTGGCCTTTTCTTGTTCATTTTTATTTCAGCCCTCCATAATTATTGGCTCTTCAGTAATTAAAGATTCAAGGAGGCTGCCATCAATAATGTATCTACCACCTGATGTCTGTTGGATGGATGAGGCTTCAGCTGGAACATTTCTGACAAGGTATCTTCCCAAAATTTATCACCAATGCTGTTAGTGAGAGTGATATTAGTGGTGTGACACTTAGAGTGTGAGTAAGTAATAAAAATCTGCTTTAAGTGATACTGACAGTAATAAGAATCTGCTTTATATACACAAAAGTATAGACAGAATTTGCACTTTTGTCAAAAAAAACATTCAAATAGAAAATATAATGAGATGAAAAAAAGAAATAAATTACACCCCGTTGCAAGCAGCGGGGTATTCATGGTTTTTTACATCTTTATACACTGCAAGCGGCGGGTAATTGTACCCAATTAGGGATTAAAAAATCTAAATAATACAGACCCTGTAATGGAAGATCATTGAGGTGCCTGCACGGTTAATAAAGACTGGCATGTATATCATATTGAAAATAGCAACGATGATAGATAAATTTGACCATTATCTTAGGATAATAAAAAGAATGGAATCGATAGCAGGCTTAGTTACCTGAGGTGATAATTTATATAAACCCTATCTGTTATATTAAATGTACGTATATGTCTCGAAAATAGATTTTTATGATTCGTGGCGCCCAAAAGGGCATGAGGGTTTGCTCCGAAAAGGCCACATTGAAGGGCTTTTAGCAACTAACGGAGAAAGTGTAACCATGTAGCTCAATAAAATGCAAAGCCGAATAAAAATGCGGTGAAATTTTATATAAAATTACATCAGGAGGGTTGGACAAAAGGTGTGCCAATCCCTATTTCTATTTTTCAGGTTTTGGTTTGTAAGTTGACAATTCCTGTCAAAATGGGGATAATAGTTTTCTATTTAAAATTTACCTTTTTTTATAGACCTGCCAGAGAATGATATTTTTGGCATTCAGAACAATGCCTAATCCAAATATCTTTAGTGACTGAAATGGACGAAAATCGAGAGAATGAGATTCGAGTGCTAAAGTCAAAAATCCTGCATTAAAAAATCTTTATCAGGAGGGCCCCAATGTCCGCAATAGAGGATGCATCATTGCTGTCATTCTATTTCATCTCGCAATCATCTCAAAAAGTACCATATCAGAAAGGGATAGAGGATCATCAATCCGGAATGACCCAGCCAAAAAAACAGACCGGGCTTGATTTCGGGATGGAATTTATCTCTGGTAATCCGAATTATAGCATACAGGGAAAAGAGAATCCCTAAAAACAGGATCAGCCCCTGTATCAGATTGACACTGGAATTGATACCCATAAGGGCTCGCCCGTTCATAAAGATGGCATATTCGATATCCTTGAACCATGGGATATTTTGAAGCTGGTATGCGATATGGGCAGCCAGAGCAATTGGCACATAGGCATAGCCGGCCTTCCAGAAACATTCGTATACACTCTCCTTTTTACTGTGGCAGGCAAGAAAGGAGATACCCCATATCAGCCCAATTATTAGCAAAGGGGTTGCTAAAAAGGCAAGGCTTGTGAGCCAAAGCGATCTGAAAGGTCTTATCACAGGAAACAACACCCCCATGAGCGCACAAACCAAAACGACCATCCCTGGCCTCACCTGATTCGATGCCCATATCTCCCATCCGGGTGCCCTTAGGTTGAGAGATACGGCTTGATGAGGACATGCCCGGATACAGTTCAGACAGAGCTTACAGGTCTGGTTATTATCCACAAATACGAGGTGCTGGAACATGGGACAACCAGGCTGGTCCTCTCGACCATGATAGCAGTCATGGGTTGAGCACTCATTCACGCAGATATCCGGGTTCGATCTGACCTCCACAATAGATGTCATTGCAAAGACCCCGATCAGATTGCCCATGGGGCAGACATAGCGGCACCAGGTGTCGCGCGGGAAAAACAGACTAAACAAGAGTTCCATTAATAAAATGGAAGCCAACAGCATACCCGTATAAAAGGGATGGTAACGCATATGTGTGGCCTCCTCCACCCAGACGACGAACAAAAAAAGCAGCGTGGTTACGATATAGTCATAGTTCTTCAAGTATTTTGGGAAACTCAAGTTGAGTTGAAGCCTCCTCTGTAGGGCATTTCCCAGGGTGGCATAGGCACAGAAGGAACACCAGGTTCTACCTATCCAAAAGGCCGCAGCACAGAGCCATGGCCACCAGATCCACCAAACCAGAATGGTCCCCCAATTTTTTTCTGGATCCTGTGTGCCAAAAAAGCAAAAAAACATGATAAAGAAAAAGAATGCCACCGCAATCCACCGGAATATCCCCGGATAGAGGCCCTTTCGAACCAGGGTCCGGAACGGTTTTATATTGATGAGATTGAACCAGGTATGAGCCCTGCCTGCAGGAGGCCCGAGAAAAAGCTGTTCTGAACGAATGGTATCCGAAGATGCCAGTACAACGCCCCTTTCGATGATCTCCTCTAATTCCTGAATGTTCCCTCTTCTATAGTCATATCCTAAAAGCTGCTCCTTTGCCCTTGAGCTCAGACTAGTGACATGCTTTTTAAACCTTTTTGAGTGCCTTTCCATAAAATGCATGGCCAGATCCAGAATATCCCGTTTTCTCTCCCTTAAAGGCGGCATGCATACAACCTTTCTGGAGATGATCTCATAAAGCTTTGGGGATAGCTGCCCTTCGGAAACCTTCTCTTCCAGTCCTGCATGGGAAGTGAAGATCATTTTCACCTGAGGCAGCTCCATATCATCTCGATTCATGGATGCCCTCCCCTTGCCTGCAGATCCTTCTACTGCACAAAGGAAATCCTTTAATCTCTTTTGCAAAACCGGGGATAAAACATCGATGTTCTTCAGTAAGAGTGTACCTCCGTTGGCCAATTCCAGAAAACCGAATCTTGTATTCGAAATCCGGGTCTGCGATGGGTCCTCTTCCCAGAATCTCTCCTGCCAGTCCTCTTGTGTGATTTCCGAGGCATCCAGAATAATAAATGGTCTGTTTCTCATGGGACCCTTACTATGAATGATCTCGGCAATCAGCTCCTTTCCTGTACCAAACTCCCCTATGATGAGTACCGGTGCAGAATCAGCGGAAAGTTCAGGGAGGTTTTGCCAGAGTGATTTCATAACGTCTGTGGAGCCCACCAGAAAAGAGGCTTCTTTTTCAATGGCCTTTTTGATCTCATCCAGAGATATCTGTCTGTTTCTGATTTCAAGGAGTTTGACAGTCAGTTTTGCCTGTCTGTCGGTCATTTTCGGAAAAAAAAGATCGCCGAATGAAGGATTTCGGGCCAGAATCTCCAGGAAAGAATGCTTGGGAAGGCATATGATTTCCGAATCCTCTATGGCTTGATAACCGATTTGACTGGGTTCATTGGTCAGAAGGGAGATTTCCCCGAAAAAATCCATGTCCTTGAAAAGAAAAATCCGTGTCTTGAGCTGGTATGTATCCCAATAGGCCCCTTCCACACAACCGGTCCTGATTATATAAAACGACCGGCCAATCTCTCCCTGCCTAAGCAAAAAACTCCCTTTGGGACAGCGGATGATTTCAGATCCTTCGGCCCATTTTTTGACAATCTCCTCCGAAAGATCCCGAAAAAGACCAACCCTTATGAGAAAGCTGAGGATATCCTGTTTATTAAAACTCATATCAATCCGGCGAATTAGTGTCCTATAACTACTCTTTTTTGGATCTGCGATATGGAAATCCTAAAGCATTGATTAATCAGTCTGGGGGTTTAAAATGAGAATTGCTGGATCAATATATCAGATCATTCCATTATTGACAACAATACATGAGATCGATTAGAATCATAAAATTAGTTTATCTAATGAGAGGCGTACATATTTCCATTCATAGACGGGGTTTTTCGTGAAATGAAAAAAAAATTATTCCAATATTTAAAAGCGGTTTTTATCTCTGGGATTACGGCATGTCTTATATGCCTCTTATGCAATAGCATATGGGCAGCCCCAAAAATAGCATTTAAAGAGGAAACCTTCGATTTCGGTAAAATCATCCAGGGGGAAACAGTAACTCATGTTTTCGAATTCGAAAATATGGGGGACGAAACACTCAACATTAAAAATGTGCGTGCTGGGTGAGGCTGTACTGCTGTCAATCTCTCGGCGAGAGATTTAGAACCGAAAAACAAAGGTCAGATTAAGGCCACTTTGCATACGAGTGGGAGAAGGGGCAAACTCAGTAAAGTCATTTCTGTTGAAACAAACGATCCCAACCATTCACTTATGAAATTAACTCTTTTGGCTATGGTGGAGGTTGAGCTTTTTACCGATCCTGTCACGGTCTATTTTAAAGATATGGACCGGGGAGAAAAAAGACTTCAAAAGGTCACCCTTAAAAATACAACCCAAAATACGCTCCAAATTTCGTCCATCAATAGTAACGATAAGATGATCATGATCGAGCTGGTCAATCATTCCCCTGAATGGCCTATTGATTTGAAGCCAGACGCTTCCATGGATCTCCTGGTCAGTTTCCGATATCAATTAGATAAACCCAGGTTTTCAAAACAGATCAAGATAAGCTACGCAGGGGGAAAGGCTAATGAGGCCCTTTTCAGGGTCTATGCCACACTGAAACCGGAAGCACAAAGACCTGCAAAACAGACGGAAAGCGTTCGAAAAGAACTTAAACCCACGCCGGAGCAAAAAACAAAGCCGAGATCTGTTGAAGAACCGCTGCCAGCTAAGGCGGTTCAGGAAGGGGCGACATCTCTCCCTTCTGATTCTCAATCAAAAAAGGGGATAAACAAGCCTGAGGAAAAAGGGCCTGAAAGCGACATATTTTCTTACTAACAACCATGATATAGCTATCACATCAAAGGATGAAAGTTTAAAAACAAACAACTAGTTGAAAACTTTCATATAAAAACGAAATTTTACCTTTATTTTTAGAGGCAGAAAGGAGGCAATCTCAATGGGAGGAGAAAAGTTAAAGATCCTGTTTGTGTCATCGGAAGTGGCCCCTCTGTCCAAGACAGGCGGTTTGGCCGATGTGTCAGGATCGCTCCCCAAGGCCATCAAGTCACTCGGACATGACATAAGGGTGGTGACCCCTTTTTACAAAATGATTAAAAAGACGGTCAAATCCACAAAAAAGATCGTTAATCGATTGAGTGTCCCTGTTTCAGATCATGAAATTAAGGCCTCTGTTGAGATGACCCAACTGGACGGGGCTGTTCCCGTTTACCTTATTAAAAAGGATGCATATTTCAACCGGGATGACCTTTATACCACCCGGCAGGGAGACTACAAAGACAATGCCGAAAGATTTGTCTTTTTCTCCAGGGCCGTTCTGGAAATGCTAAAACACATCGACTTCAAACCCGACATTATTCATTGCAATGACTGGCAGACCGGATTGGTCCCCACTTATTTAAAAACCCTTTATCGGAATAAAGATGGTTTCAAGGATATCCATTCCGTTTTTACCATACACAATCTCGGGTATCAGGGCATCTTCTGGTCGTTGGATATGCATTTGACCAACCTTCCCTGGGATGTCTTTACAATGAATGGTATTGAATATTATGGTAATATCAGTTGCCTCAAAGCGGGTCTCGTATATTCGGATGTCCTGACCACTGTGAGCAAAGGTTACAGCAAGGAGATCCAGACCCCTGAATATGGTCTTGGCATGGACGGGATATTACGAAAAAGGCAAAAGGCCCTTTATGGCATTATTAACGGGGCCGACTATGACCACTGGAGTCCGGAAAATGATCCTTATATCGTTTCCTCTTATGATAAAACCAATCTGGAGAACAAGACCAAATGCAAACTGGATCTTTTGCAGGAATTTGGTTTGAAGTGCAAGGCCACTACCCCGATCATCGGTATGATTTCCAGGCTGGCCGACCAAAAAGGATTTGATATCCTGGCTGATGCCATGAATGATCTGATGAAAATGGATCTTATCTTTATCCTTCTGGGCACAGGGGACACAAAATATCAGGAGATGTTCATCCATTTCGGAGATAAATATCCCAAAAAGACAGCTATCAGGATCGCATTCGATAATGCACTGGCTCACAAAATTGAAGCGGGCAGCGACATGTACCTCATGCCTTCCAAGTATGAGCCCTGCGGGTTGAACCAGATTTATAGTCTCCGATACGGAACAATTCCCATTGTCAGGGCCACAGGAGGGCTGGATGACACCATCACGGATATCCACGCGGATCCCAGAAAGGGCAATGGATTCAAATTCTCTGAGTATTCAAGCAAGGCCCTTTTGAGCACAGTAAAAAGGGCAGTTGATTATTATTCCCATAAGGAGGCTTGGGCCCAATTGGCATGGAAGGCCATGTCCATAGAGTTTTCCTGGGAAAAATCCGCCAGGGAATATATCAAACTCTATCAGGAGACCAAGAAAAAGCATTTGGTATCGGTGCCATAGAAGAAGTACTTTGCGTTCCCTGCTTATAGAAAGAGAACGATCATTACTGCTGTAAATTGCCCATTAACTTTACAGAGTTAAAATTGATTTTTTACCACAGAGATCACAGAAAGGACTGATTAAGTTCTCTGCCAACTCTATGGTAAATTAAAAAAATTAAGATCGTAACCGTATGGAGTATATATTAAAGCTCAGGGCAAAAACTCTGGCCTTTTTTACTTTAAGGATATCAATTGACTAAAAAGGGTCTCTGATCGGATCAAATCCTCCCTGATCAAGTTAACTTTGATGGACAGGCTGTTCGCTGACCGGGATCGTAAAATGAAATGCCGTTCCCTTGTCCATTTCCGTGTCATACCAGAATTTGCCGTGGTGATTATTTTCTACGATCTCTTTGCAGGACAGCAATCCCAGGCCATTCCCCTCTTTTTTTGTTGTGATGGGATGTTTAAAAAGATAGGGCCTGATCTCCTCTGAAATGCCGCAACCTTCATCTATGACACTCACCATGATCGCATCCTTGTGTTTCTTGATCCTGACCACGATTGTCCCCTTATCCTTTGTGGCAAAACCGGCGTTTATCAGAAGATTCTGAAGGACCCTTTTGATATCCAGATAATTGAAGAAACCCTCAGGGATCTTTCCTACGGTATTGACATGGATATCCTTTCCCTTTAAATGATCATGGCAATTCAACTCCTGCACTGTTTCCTGCACCAAGGAGATGATTCCGGATCTGGATTTGGATCGATCATAGTTGATCTTATGCTGTTTGGCCTGATTTAGGCTCTGGCTGATAAGTGTCTTCAGGCCATCCTTGCTCCCATTGAATAGCTTGAATGCCTTTTTGATCCTTTCGATATCCTCTCCCGTGAGACGACATTCATGTGCATCCTTGAAATTTCCAAGCAGATTCTCCAGATACATCACGCCCATCTCCAGGAGTGAGAGGAAATTGTTCATATCATGGATAAAGATATTCAATTTCTGCATATCGCCCGACATGATATCCAGATCGCTCCGGACCCTGCCGCAAAGTGTCTTTACCATGGCAACCAGGGCCTTCGATTCAAATGCCAGATATTTTTTGAAATGAAATTCGTCGATTTCCATGAGAAGCACTTCGGTCTTTGCTTTTACAGTAGCTGAACGGGGTTTGGACTCGATCAGGGACATCTCACCCAGGAATTTCCCGGGACCAAGCAGAGCGACCTTTTTGATGCCCTTAAATATACCTAACTGGCCCTCCAGGATGAGGTACATCGTATTATCCAGATCACCCTCCTGAATCAGGATCTCATCAGGTTCCAGAACAAGTTCTGTGCAATTTCCGCACAATTCCTTCAGCCTGGATTCATCAAAAAAGCTGAATAAATCAACCTTTTTGAGAAGTTCTATCTTCTTTTGGATGTCCATATTTTATTATATTATTTATTTTTGACTAAATTTATATTTAGCTGCACAGGGACTATCCCTCGATCCTAAAATTATCCATAATAATGCCCGACAGCCTTCTTTGCCCGGAATCAAAAGCACAATGTATATTCAATTGACGTGCCAAATTTCATCTTCAAAAACTTACATTCGGAATCGCCGGGCATCTTTTATGATCATAACTATTGATAAGAAAGAAAAAGGGGGTTGAAATGCTGAAAAGGGGCTGGATTTTGGATCGATGATTTTACTCGGGTTTTTCCCCCCAATGCAAAGCTGCGATGCCGTAGGTCAGGATCTGATAGTGCACCCGAACAAACCCTGTGCTCAAGAGCATGGATGCCAGTTCATCCCTGTTCGGAAATGCCAGGACAGAATCCCTTAAATGATTATACGCCATATTCTTTTTTGAAAGCAGGTTTCCGAGGGGGGGAAGTATATGGCAAAAATACAGGTAATAAAGACGCTTAAAGAAGGGGAGGACCGGGTCGGAAAACTCCAGGACCACCAGCCTGCCGCCGGGCTTGAGGGCCCTCAGGATCTCTTTCAACCCTGCCTCACGATTGACCAGATTGCGCAGGCCAAACCCGATCATCACACCCTGATATATATTCTCCCTTAATGGAAGATGCTCCCCGTCCCCCGCCAGGATCTTTATACTCTCACCCAAGGGCTGACCCCTCTCACCCTGGATCAGCTTATCTCTTCCCCTGATCAGCATGGCAGGACAGAAATCAACGGCCGTGATCCCGTCTCCGGTTTTTTTCTGCTTTAAAAGGGTAAGGCTTAGTTCCAGAGTACCTGCGCAAAGATCCAGATATGGTCCCTTTGCAGGCATCCTCGAAATAGCCATTTGCCTCCAGAACCGAGCCACGCCAAGGCTGAAGAGTTGATTCAGTAAATCATAGCTACCCGAAATGGATGCGAAGAGTTCTTTTATCTCCCTTTTGTCCTTCATCTGATCAGAGGATTCCGGTCATAAGTAAAAAGGTTGTTCTTTCCTTAAATGGTGACATCCCCTCATCAGCCTTTATTAAAAAGATCAAACGCATCATCTGCAGAGGCACCCTGATGCACTATGGCCCTCACTGCCTTTATCATGGCAACAGGTTTTTCGGATTGAAAGATATTCCTTCCCATATCCACGCCCACAGCCCCCTTTTGAATGGCATTGTAAGCCAATTTCAAGGCATCCCTTTCCTCTATCTTTTTACCCCCGGCAATGACAACGGGCACAGGGCAACTCCGGACCACACTCTCAAACCCTTCACAGTAATATGTCTTCACAATGCTGGCACCCAATTCGGCTGCGATTCTACAACAAAGCCCCAGGTATCTTGCGTCCCTTGCCATTTCTTTACCCACAGCGGTCACAGCCAGGACGGGAATACCGTATTCCTGGCACTCATCGATCAGATGGGTCAGTCCCATCAAGGTCTGATGTTCATATTTAGACCCGACAAATATGGACAATGCCACTGCGGAGACATTTAATCGGATCGCATCTCTTACGGAGACGGTTTGCCCC
>JBLIRM010000030.1:0-23091 GCA_049472295.1 bacterium
TCCAATATTGAATAAGGCTATTGGTGAAAAGATTTCAATCTAAATACCCCTTACCATTTTATCTATCCCAGCCTGGCCATTTTGCCTGCTTTATCAATAAATCTAAAAATAGTAGGTTCTATAGATCATTCTCTGGGTTTGCTCTTGATAAAATTTTACTCAATACATCTGTAAATATAATTCAAAATTAGAATTGCTGCCACGACAGTTTCCTGCTTGACAAAAGGCCCATGAAGTGATAAAGCGGATACACATTCCCATTTCTAATACTAAGGCTTTATCATGGAAATTTTTCATTTAATTGGCAAAAAACATCTTCAAGCCCATCTCGATGAGCCCTGTGATAGTCTTTATCGTCGAAACCGGGAACCCCGACTTTTTGATAGACGGAATCTATTGATGAAAGATCTACCTCTCAGAAAAAAAATCATTTCTCAGATCACTCTTTTTATATTTATCCTTATATTCTCCCTTCCCTATAATGCAAGCAGCTTAAATCCACAGATAGAAAAGCAGAAAACCCTGCCTTGGACAGTGCAGATAATCTTCGGTATAAGGGGGCCAAAGCCTCTCATCTGGGATGGAAAGGCATCAATTTACGAGGGTCGCATTGAAAATATAAAAACGATCAACTTCACGGAACAGGACAGGCTTTTCCCTGAAGAAAAAAGATGGGAGTGTTCGATTGGAAGGCTTCAGGGCCGTGAAATGGCTGAGAGGCTAAAAGGAATATCACCAAGAGAATTTCTGGAAGAGTGGGTAGCTAAAGGCATTATCCTGGAGATCAATGCACCCCTCACAGCAAGCATCTCCATCGCCACCGCAGGAGGTGTGTTTTCCTTTAATCTGATGGACTTAAGGCTCGGCAGGCCGATTACAAGAATTGAGCAAAACATTGAGATTCGATTGCTGCCGCGCTCCTTTATATTTGGCTCGAAAGGCAGGATGAACAACTATCCGTCCATAGCTATGGATAGCATGGGAAATATCTGGACAGCCTATGTAAGTTATAAAAAGGGGAAGGAGCGATTGGTTTTAAGAAGATATGATGGCCAGGAATGGGGAAAGGAGATAGAGATTTCAGATACAGGATGCTATCTTCAGCCATCTTTGGCCGGAGACACTGAGGGGGGTCTCTGGGTTTGTTGGCCGGCCAGAGTCGGGGGCAACTGGGATATTTATGCAAGACATTACAAGGACGGCCGCTGGTCCTCAACCTTTCGGGTGTGCAATCATCCGGGCCCGGATACGAACCAGTGTATCACAGTGGAAGAAAACAACCGGCTTTGGGTAGCCTGGCAGGGCTTTGGGTCTGAGAATGCGGATATCTTTATGAGATCCTGGGACAGAGGCAAATGGTCACCCATTATCAGGATAACAGATCATCAAGGAAATGACTGGCAACCTGCCATAGCCACAGACAATAAGGGAAATATTGATCTTGCCTGGGATACCTATCGCAATGGAAGGCACGCCATAATCTTAAGGCAATTCAATGCCGGTGCCGGCACCCTTGGCCCGGAAATAGAGGTAATTTCCACGAAGGATTATGTGGCCCATGCCAGCCTTGCTGCGGATAAGGCGGGAAGGGTGTGGATTGCCTGGGATGTGTCAGGGGGTGACTGGGGCTTTGGAGAGGATGAAGAACAAAGATTTATTGAAATAGGCAAATTTGAGTCTGTTGAAACCCAGATAAATTATGATAAGACCCCGATGGAAGGCAGGCGGGGCAGGTATAATTCAAGAGAGATCGGTCTTTTCTGCTACTATGGGGGTAAATTCTATAGACCTTCCCAGGATCTTTACGCCAAGCTTCCACCTACCATGAAGTTATATGCAGATCTCCCCCGGCTTCAGATTGACTCAAGCGGAAGGCTCTGGTTGTTCTTCCATCATTATACCGGCAAGATCCCCTTTTACATCCACGATAAGTTGATGGAAATATGGAAGGTTTACGGCGTCTTCTATGACGGCAAGGAGTGGTCTTCCCCGATTGAGCTTGGCTATAATACCTGGCGTAATACCTTTGCCTCCTCTACCTGTGCAGGCAAGGAAAAGGCCGAGATCTGGATTGCCTACCCAGGAGACAATCGCCAGAATGGATCAAGAAAGCTTGACCCTGTCAGCATCTGTGTCGCATCCCTGAACCTGGAGAAGATGCCTCCTCAGCATGTAGAGCTGACCCTGGCTGAAAATCAGCCAAATCTTATAACCAATGACTCCTATATGAAAGCAATCCCTGTTCCCAAGATCCGATACGAGTCAAACCTGGGGATAAAGAAATACAAGCTCTTCTGGGGTACGATTCATGAGCAGCACGATGTGCGAGGCAGGAAGGGCATGGACTGCTTTGTGACGGATGCCTTCAAGTATGCCCTGGATGATCAGCAGTATGATTTTCTAGGAATCGCTGATTACGCATCCCGGGATAGCGCCAGATGGTTCGACTCTGATAATTATTCACTCTGGGAGGCGAAAAAGGCCACCTCTATATACCTTAACGGGGAATATTTTCTCTCTTTTTATGTCAAGGGGAAAAGCCCTTATAAGAGGGCGCCGGGGCATTATCTGCAAAAAAAACCTGTCCCTAAAGGGATGCCTGTCATTACCTGTGTTTATGTTGAAGATTTCAACAAGGAATCCTTTATTGAAGCCCTGGAGAAAAGAAGAAATTATGTGGCTACGGACTGGATTGTCCTTGATTTTACAGTTGAGGGACACCCCATGGGGGATAAGTTTTTGGCTTCCAATCCAAATCCCAGGATGCTGGCCAGGATCATTGGTACAGATGAAATAGAACAGGTGGATATTATCCGCAATGCCAAATGTATCTATAGCTCAAAAAATATCAGGGGAAAAGAGTCGGATATAATCTTTGTGGATATGGATATTTCTGAGAAAGATGATTATCACTACTTTATCCAGATAAGGCAGAAGGATGGGGCGATGGCCTGGACAGCGCCCATCTGCTATCATTACAGGCCCAAAGTCGCCAGGAAATAGCTTAATCGGGCCTCTTTGAGATACTGTGCCCTATAACCCTTTCAACCTATCGGCCATGGTGAAAAAGATAATAGGAGAAATCTCTCGTATTTTGAAAGAAAAAAAGAGACCCCTTATCATCTCGAGCGCTATATGTATCGGTTTAATATTTTTGTTGTGGACACTCAATAATTATGTGTTCGATCGGCCATCCTTCTGCAGATCATGTCATCTTATTCAAAGCGCTTGTGATAGCTGGCAAAAATCACAACATAAACCGGAATATACAAAAAATAGCTGCAATGCCTGCCATTTGCAACCAGGCCTCCTTGAGTCAATAAAGGCAACTGCCTATGGCCTCAAAAACACCTATACCTATTTCTTTGGAATAGAGGAGGATGACATCAAGGCATCAAAGCCTGTCAACTGTACAAGCATCGGATGTCATACAAAGATGGAAGAATCGATGGATGGCAAAAGGATCCGGGTCGATCACGGCCTTCATATGGATATGGGCTACTCCTGTGTTGTCTGCCACGATAGAGTGGCCCATGAGCAATATGGTATGGCCAAAAATCTTTCCATGATGAGAGATTTTTGCTTTGCCTGCCACAATGATGAGATAGCCCCACAAAATAAATGCTATATTTGCCACATCTATCAATCCAACATGCTTAAAGGGATGGACGCGACAGGTGAATCGTCAAGCCTGGCTTCAGCTCATTATCAGGAAGAGGAGAATTGCAGGATGTGCCATCAAAAATTTGAGGAAGTGGATCAAAAAACTTGTCTTGACTGCCACCAGCCGGATAGCGACAAGCAATACCAAAGGCTTAAAAGGGAGTTTAACGGAAGAATGAGTCAAATCAAATTGCAGATAGACGAGGTCAAATCCCGATTTAACAACACAAAAGGTTATAATCCTACCTTGGAAAAATACCTCTCCCTTTTTCAAAAGGTTCAGGAGGACTATTTTTATCTCCAGAAAGATAATAGCAGGGGAGCTCACAATAAATGGCTTGCACTGCGTATGGTAAAGAATATGGAAGAGAACATTCAGAAGATACGCTACTCTTTATATAACTATCAAGGCTATAGATATTAAGAAATTCAAACAATAATGGAGCAACTATATAGTTTAAAAAAACATAGGAAAGCCCTTCAGTTTGTAATGCAATCAAAAGGGATGTCCACCCTCTCTCCTGAATGTAACAGAAGCCTTTGAGAGCATTGAAGATGCAGGACAGTATAATGATCGATACCTGGGGAAGGCCGTAGGCTATCGGCAGGAGATGATTCCAAGGGTGTCTCATCCTGACTTTTTCTTGAAACCATGGAGTTGACAATGTCTAAGATGCAAAAGGTTTTTCTTGGCAACGATCGCAGGGAAAACGCATTAAATCTAAGGATTATAGATTAATAGAAATCAAGAGAAGATGAGAAAGAAGGTCTTTTCCCCTAAAGTCTTTATAGTTTTGGTTTCCCTTATGGGAATAGCTCTATTTATTTTTTTGTTCAAACCTCAAAAAATTCAGGGTCCGGAGAATGCCTCTGATATAATCTGGTCAATGTTTTCATCAGCTAAGGCTGGAGATATAGAAGGATTTCTAAAATGTTTTACCGGGGAACCCCAGGCTATTCTGCAATCAACCAGACAGGAGGGGAAGGGACAAGCCTTCCAGGAATATATAAAAGAATATGCTCAGGATATTAAAGGTGTGTCAATAATCAATGGAAGAGAAGAGAATGAAGGCAAAAGGGTGTTTGAGGTAGAGGTGGTTTATCCTGAGAGGAACGAGCTTCATGCTGTATTCCTCCAAAAAACCAATAAGGGCTGGAAAATAAGCAGGATTTTAGGGCGAGTTATAATAAAGCCGGCAATCCCTTACTTGAAGCAAGTGATAGGTAAAAATACATGATCTGTCAAATCTCACATCCGCCCGGCTGATCAACCTTTCGCTTAGCATACAAATATTCAGCAGATCATGATTCCCCGTTCGTAATTGGGTGAGAGGTCTTTAGCGCGAGCCGTATAATGGGTTCGCAGAACAAAGCCACAAAGGGTCGAGGCAGGGAGGATGGGAGAAAGGAATAAATGATCTCCAAGGGCCCTTGGAGATCATTTGGATATGTGTCCCCTGAGGTCCTTCGATCTTATCACTAAAAATGGGCGACACTCTTCATTAATCAATGAGTTCTCCTGCCTTCTTAAGCATTGTCTTTGAAAGAACAGGCCCGATGATTTCATGAACAATGGTGGCCCCAACGATGATGCTGATAATCATATCGGAGATCGCATCAAAGGAATGATTCTGTTTGATGAGCAGGGCCAGACCGACAACAATACCACCCTGAGGTATCAAGCCTCCTGCGGTATACCTTTTCACCGATACGGATGATTTGGATAAATGGGCACCGAGCATCGTACCGGACACCTTTCCGATGGCCCTGAAAATTACAAAGAACAGCATAAGGATAAAGTAGGTTGATAATACCGAAAAATTCAGATGCATGCCACTTAGTGTGAAAAACAGGATAAATATCAGTTGTTCGGTATAGCGTTCCAAGATCTGAAATATCTGTTCTCTCTTGGGATTAAAATTAACCACTATCGTCCCCATTGTCATTGTGGACAACAGTTCATCAAAATGTAAAAGTGTCGCAATCCCGAAGCACAATGAGAGCAGGGCAAATATTAAGACAATGTATACCCCTTCGGATTCTCTCTCCACAAAAAGGGTAATTCCATTGAAGAAAAAACCGAAGACGATGCCCAATATGATGGACCCGCCAATGATCATCAACGGCCTCCAAAATGAGGCATAGAGATTGAATCCCTGATGGAGAATAAATACACCCGCCACGGCCATACCGACACTATAATTCATGATTCCTGCAGCATCGTCGAGTGCGGCCACGCCCATAATCGTAGAAGTGACATCCCCCTGGGCCTTATATTCATGGGCCACCGCCAGTGTAGCCGCAGGGTCAGTGGGCGATCCCAGAGAACCCATGAGTATGCTCAAAGGAATAAATGTGGAAAACCAGTTGACGCCGTCACGATGGATAAAAAAGGGTGTTACGGCCAAAAACCCGACAATGACTGAAAAAAATGCAAATTCTGCCTCAAAAATAGTGATATAAAGGATGCCCTTTCCCATCCTTTTGATCCTGGAATATAAAAGGCTGCCGCCTACGGAAAAGGTAATAAAGGCAAGGGAGATATTGGTCACCAGAGTGGTGTGATCTATGAAATCCTGCGTGATAAAATTGAACAGGCCGGGATTTAGAAAGATCCCCGCCAGAATATATCCCGTCACTTTGGGGAGTCTCAATTTTTCCGCAATCTCCCCGAAAATGAATCCCGTGAAAACAATAATACCCACAATGAGGATTGACTGCATAGTGATTATCCCCTCTTTGTTACATGAATGTGAACAGGATTAAGCCCCTATGACTTGATCCCCCGGGAAACAAAAGTTAAGATATGATCATCTCGTAAAATGTCATTGAGGGACACAGCCGGGATCTTTTTTTAACTGATAGGGCTTGGAGCCTTAAAAAAATTTCATTAAGCAGGAAAAACGACTTCTTACAAGTTCATAAAATATTGTAACCCTTTTATGAACCCTTTTCAAAAACCCGAAACAACCTCTCGTGATATAGAGAAGAGGTATGATCCTTTTCATTGATCAGGATCTCACCAATTTATCCGTAAAGGAGTCATCATCATGCGTTACAAAAGATTATGGGTCTTCATGACATGCATCATTTCAATGATAATCGTGAGTAAAGCCTGGGCCGGCAGAGATAAACCGGACACTTCTTCGGACATCCTATATTTTGAGGAATACGTTCAAGCCATAGAGGATGAACCGGAAAACCGATTCCATCGGGCGCGGGAATATTTCTTCAAGGATGATATGGAGGCATCCGCCAGGGAAATCCGAAAGGCCGCTGTTTTTTTACGACTTGAAATGGGCTGGGCCACAAAGGAGGGGAAAAAGGGCCTCATTACCTCAGCCCTTGAATTGGATAAGCTAGCGGATGAGGTAGAAAAAGGTGAGGTTTCATCCGTCAAGGAGCTTGACGATGCATTCTCACGCGCCCATTATGCCCTTGCCAGGCATTATCATCTGAAGGCTTCGGAATCAGGTGTTCAGGAGGCATATGACAATCTCGTCAGAGAGCTTAAAACCGCTGTCAAACATCTCAAGCACGCCATTTTATGGAGCGGGGAGAAAATAGAATCCGCCTTCAAAGAGATGATCAAGGATGTGCATATGATGGAAAAGAAGATGTTGGGAGGCGAGAAACAAGACCAGGAACAGGCCGGAAAAATGGTAGAATCCGTTGGCCGGGAGATAGAAAAATCGGGCCGAAAGATAGAACCCAAAAAGGATCAATAACCGGCCTTTTAAATTGCAGGCAAAGGGGTTCCCAATTAAAGTTCCATTGCTTTAAAGGGGGCATTTCCATAAAGAACCGGGGATTAAGGAGAGTCCTTCCCCGCCGGGAGCACCACAAAAAAGGCGACCCGCAAGAACATCTGCGGGCCGCCTTTCAGATAAAATCCAAATGATAGTCAAGGGTTCACAAACTGTTATAGCCCCCATATCTGAAGAGCAGTCAACAGGGTCCCGATGGGGCTGACCGCATAGGGATAATTGATATAGCCCGTATTGCCTACAGGCACCCATTGAGCCCCCCATGCAAAGGGAGTCGGCGGGAGGGATGCCCAATTTCCCGTCAATGTAATGGGGATGGGCTGATTTGTGACCGGATTAAACAGGTGGTCCGGAGGCCAGGGATTAAATCCAAAGAGTTGATCCCAGTAAGCAAGGCCTATGGTGCTATTGTATAAGAGCCATGGATAGCCATAAGATGGGTCCCATGTCAGAGCGGGTTGAACCGGCAGGATTGTCTTGGGAGTAAGGCTTGTGACAAGGGGTGTAGGAATACCGGTTTTGCCGCTGACAGGGGAGAGCACCGGTGACCAAAGGGGCCATAACGTGTTATATGGCGGAATAGCTGACCAGTATTGCGCATGGATTGAATTTGCGCCCATCAATGCCGTGATTATTATCATGACAAAGGCAAGGGCCAATCCCTTTAGAAAGATCTTTTTGGTAAACATTTTAAAATTCCCTTCTTAAAGTTAAAAATTCTAAAATCAATAATGCAGGAGAGCTTTTTGCTTATCCCCCGCATTCCTGATCCAAAATCGATCCCTTACAGTACCAATGTGCTCAAATATGCAAAAAGCAGCGGATTGGCAGTGCTCAATGCGGCAGGCGCATACAACGCCTGGGCATAGAGGATAGCCAATATGCTGAAAAGGGGTGCAGGTGCGGCAGCGGTTGTCGCGGGCACGGCAGGAGCAGATGGCACTATGACGGTCGGAGATGCAACAGCAGCAGTGGAGCCAATGACAAAAACACCCGGAGTAGTATTTACAGCCGTCAACGTAGGGGATGTAAAGATAATCGTAGCACGCGGTGAGCGCTGTAGCGGTCTGACTGCCTGGTATGCAGTGAGCCCAAGGGGCGATGGGAGAACCGGTATCCCATATGCAGGATAAAAAAGCCCCGGCTGTAGTGAATAAGGCATACCAAATGGAATCCCGAGTTGATAAAAGGGCATCCCTGTATTATAAAGGGCAGGCCAGGGATTAAAAGCCGTGCCCCCCAACCATTGCGTATTGCCGATCCGACAGGTGAAGATTAGAATAACGAAAAAAATCATGATTATGATGATAAATTTTCCTGAATATTTCATAACTCCCTCACCTCACTCCATAATAATAATTTGAGGTCCCTTTTTGGCTCATTCCGCTAACGTCAGGTAAAGAATCAAAAATACCAGTGTGCTCGGAGTCAGATTAAGCGTGCCGAGTGGGGCGTAAGCAGTAACTGTAGGAACCGCAGGAGGAAGTACAACAATAGTGGCGGCAGCCGTGCGATTAAGCGTAGGTAAGCTCATAAGGGAAGGGGTTAGAATAGGTGTGGGAAAGAGGGATACAGGCGACAGGCTCGGGAGAAAGGGATTGAATTGATAATATGCAGAAAACATGGGATTCGGTATCGGCGAAAGAAATGACGCAAGAGGATTAAAGGGAGAATAGAACGGGAAAAGGGTCTGGGCAGCACACAATCGGATCATTAAAAAAACAGAGACCATAAGAAGAAACAGGATTGCGATCCAAATACATACACCTTTCATTTTGGGACCTCCATTTTGAAATCTTTGATTTTCATGAAAACACCAAAGGGATCATTGGAACATTAAAAACCTATTTACTTATGTATAAAATATGACGGATATCTTGATATGAGGTCTATTTGGACGAACAAACGGGCCTTCGGAGAAGTGATTCAAGAACGGATAACGGAGATGCCGATAAGATTGGGAATCGCTGGGATCAGTGGACCTTCGCTTAAAACAGAAAGAGAGAGTGCCGAATTTCCCGAATCAGTGCCTCGCCTCCCTATGAGAAATGATAATAAATGGTCGGAAAGAAAGAGCAAGGATATAACAGATTCCTTATGATCTAAAGAATTCTCCAAGATTGAAAAGAAACCATCCCTTATTTCATATGAACATTTGCTTATAATATCGACCTTTATGATATCAAATACAATGGCATGCAAGTCCAAAGAACCAGGGAGATCCAAGTGAATGCAATGGACGTATTCAGGCGAATCTATAATGCTTAGGGCAAAGATTATGCAGATCAGTAATATGGCTATGATCCTAAGGTGCTTATGCATTTCAGTACCAGGCTAATCATTTTTTTGATGGTTACTTACTTCATTTAATGACCCTATTTTTCAATGAATCTTGTTCAAATGCCGATTCAAAGATCCCTGGATAAGTAACATTGCAAATCCCTGATATAATTACTGCAAAGCGCATCCGGATCCTTTTTCGAAAGGATCTTGATCACCAATTGAGATCGTAGGGTTTTCAAAAATTACATTCAGCCTGAGATGACCTTTGACGAACCCATCATTATTGATTAGAAAAAAATCTCCAAAATTCCTAAGTTTGTTTGGAATGATAATGATGAGTGAAGGTGTCGAGAATATGAGAGGAGAAATGTCTTACTTTAAATCAAAAGAGATTTGGGATAAGCAACCTGTAATATTCGCCGTTATCTTAATTCTTGCATCAGGAGGATTTCGATCGATTTCCAATCACAATTTAGGAATTACCCTTTTGATGATTGACAGAAAATTTTATTAATGCTATTGGTCATCTCCTTCCAATAATTTTACCTTTTAATGCATAATCAAATTATAATCTATCAAGTATGTTCATGTCAATATTTCTCACACCATGGCATGATGGAGGACCCATTGGAAAAATAGGGTCATGACCGACTGATTTGAAACACCTCCGGCATTTCTTATAAGTCTTTCCTTGACAATCCAAGGATTCATCAATGGCATTGAAAAAAAACCCGGTTGTTGTAGAATTGATATTCCTTAATCCCAATAATGCCTTTACATATATCGCAATTTCTTATATTTTAATCTCTGGGGATTTTCAAACCCGGGCAGATCATCTTTGATGGATTCGTAAAAAGTCCAGAATAGGAGTAGAACATGAAAGAAAAATCCATAACTTTAATCCTTTTATTCATCTTTTTTTCCGGTATTGCCGGATGCATGAGCATTGGCCGAAATTTCCCCATCAATCCCGTACATGATCTCCAAATCGGTAAAACAACAAAAGAGGACATCCTGCATATGTTCGGGGCACCTTGGCGGACCGGTATTGAAGACGGGGATAAAACCTGGACCTATGCCCATTATCGATACTCTCTTTTCAGCGGATCTAAGACACGTGACCTTATCCTTCGATTCAATGCCTCAGACAAACTGGTTTCCTATTCCTTTAATTCCAGTTATCCGGAGGACGCATCGAGGTGATGATTGCTACTGATCATACCATGATATGGTTTTCCATGAATTATCTTAATGAAAATGAAGTGTTTATTTCCGGAACGATAAGTATGAAGCTATGAGCAAACGCAGTTGCGGCATATTATTACATATCTCGTCCCTGCCATCCTCCTATGGCATCGGTGACCTCGGGCCGGAGGCATACCGGTTTGCCGATTTTCTTTCCAGGACCAAACAATCCCTCTGGCAGATCCTGCCTTTGAACGGAACCCTTGCAGCGGGGAACAACTCGCCTTATCACAGCATGTCAGCCTTCGCAGGCAACCCGCTTTTGATAAGTCCGGATAAACTGGTGGAAGACGGCCTGCTTACAAAGGAGAATTTGGAACCTGTCCCTGATTTTCCAATCGGGAGAGTAAATTATTCCCTGGTGGCCTCTTATAAGGATAAGATTTTGAACCGGGCCTTTGAGCGGCATGAGAAAACCGATGAATACCATAAATTTTGTCTGGAAAATAAAGAGTGGCTCGAAGATTTCTCCCTTTTTAAAACGCTTAAATCCCGCTTTTCAAACCGGGTATGGAGTGAATGGCCAAAAGAGATAAGGGACAGAAATAAGGATGCCCTGAGAAAACTGAGTAAGGAGCTATCCCAGGAGATGGAGAAAGAGAAATTTCTGCAATATCTCTTTTATCAACAATGGTTTTTACTAAAACAGTACTGTAATCAAAAGGGAATCAGGATATTCGGAGACATGGCCATTTATACCGAACATGACAGCGTGGATGTATGGAAGAATACGCATCTGTTCAAGCTGGATAAAAACAGAAATCCGGCCTTTGTTTCCGGGGTCCCGCCGGATTATTTCAGCAAAACCGGCCAGCTTTGGGGACATCCGGTTTATAACTGGCAGGCCGTAAAAAGGGATGGCTTTGACTGGTGGATAAAAAGGGTAGCACAGAACCTGAGGCTTTACGATCTGGTCCGTATTGATCATTTCCGGGGGCTGGTAGCCTACTGGGAGGTTAAGGCAGGGGAATCCACAGCAATTCACGGGGAATGGATCAATGCAATGCCCAAGGATTTATTGAGCAGACTCAAAGAATATTTCCCGGAATTCCCGGTCATTGCCGAAGACCTGGGAATCATTACACCCGATGTAACCCAAGTGATGAATGAATTCGGAATTCCCGGCATGCGGGTCCTTCTTTTCGCCTTTGGCGAGGATAATCCCGGGCATCCCTATCTGCCCGAAAACTTTGTCCCGAAATGCATTGTTTATACAGGCACGCATGATACCAACACCGCACGCGGATGGTTTGAAAAAGAGGCCTCCGACGAGGATAAGGAACGCCTGTTCAGATATCTTGGGAAGAATATCTCCTCGAAAGAGGTCGCATGGGAACTCATCAGACTTGCTATGGATTCCGTCGCAGAGACAGCCGTCATACCCATGCAGGACATTCTCGGCCTTGGCGAGAAGGCCCGCATGAACAGGCCGGCTCTATCAAACGGGAATTGGTTATGGAGACTTCGTCCGGGAGAGATAGGGAATTCGCTGACGGAAAAATGGCTGAAGATAACGGAATCTTCCCATAGGGCATCATAAGCATCTTCCTTTGCGCCTACTTCCTGATGATTCTTACCCTGCGAACACTCCTCGGATCCGCATCCAGAACGACGATCTTCAACAACTCAGTCTCGACGAACTCCCCTCGTTTAGGGATTCTCTCCAGGAGGGAAATGATATACCCGGCAATCGTTTTATAGTCCCCGAGCGGTATTGTCATGTTATACGCGTGATTGATCAGATGTACCTCTGTTTTTCCGTCGCATTCAATGACCTTATCGCTGATTTGACGAATGGCCCCTTCCTCCTCACGATCTTTCTCATCCCAGATATCCCCAAGGATTTCTTCAATCAAATCCTCGATGGTCACCAGTCCGACCACACCGCCATACTCATCAACGACAAATACCATGTTCTTTCCACTGCGCCCGAGTTCCCTTAGCAGGGAATGGACCCGCTTTGATTCAGGCTCGTGACAGACCTCACTCCTTATGTATGGGGCAATCGTGGGGGTGGGTGTCTCCGCATAGAGCACATCCAGCACATTCACAATACCGATGATGTTATCCACCCTGTCCTCGTAAATTGGGACCCGAGAATAACCCGTATCGGAAACCATCTTGTAGAACTCATCAATACCGGTCTGTTTTGGGAGAGCAACCATATCGATGAGAGGCGTCATCACCTTCTCTATGGTCATGTTTTCCAGATCCAGCACGCTGGATATCATCTGGAGTTGTTCCCTCTTGAGGACCCCCTCTTTTTCTCCCATCTGGGCCACAAGTTTGAGTTCCTCCCGCATGTAGTGCAACCTTTCTTTGATCTCTTCCTGGTCTGCAATCCTGATCATATAACTGGTAATCTTGGTCACAATCAACACGAAGGGGCGAAGGAAATATCCTGAGATCTGCAAACCTGGGGCACTTTGCAATGCAAGCGAGTCGGCTTTGACACGGAATACGGTCTTTGGGAGGATCTCGCAGAATACCAGGATTAGAAAGGTCATGGCAATAGTGTTCACAAATTGCTGCCAGCCCTCTCTGCCAGGGAAAATATAGCTGACCAGTCGAAGTCCGGCTACACCGGCTGCCGTTGACATCAGGTTTGTACCCACAAGGACGATTCCCAGCATCCTGTCCGGCTCTTGCCAAAGATTCTTTATGATTAGAGCCCTAGGATTCTCCTGATCAGCAAGGACATCTATCCTTGCCTTGGAAGCGGAGACAACCGCGGTCTCCGCTCCGGCATAAAAAGCCCTCAGGGAAAGTGACAAAACAAGCAGAAAAGAAAAGGCTAAGATAGTTAACCAACTGCCCTGGGGAGCGGTGTTTACTCCCGCCGCCCCCATAAGAGGAATACACATCAAAAGGAGTAGAAAAAGTTTCCTGAATTTTCTCTTTTTTTGCGATGTTTTTTCTTTAAAACTCGCCCTGACAAGGTCAACACGTGCACCGTCCATCCGGATGACTTCAAATTCCATGTTTTCTGACGGATCATTGACGATATCTCCTTCACTCGGAATTGAGCCGAACAGGCTAACCACATATCCCCCGAACGTATCCGCCACCGAAAGATCGAGTTTTAGCTGTAAGCTCCGGTTCACGCTTCTGAGGCTGACAAACCCTGGAATAAGCATACGAGAAGGATCTCCGGGATCTTTTTTGATGGTTAACTCTGATACCTTGTCATACTCATCAAACATCTCTCCCATCACCTCTTCAACAATATCTTCCACTGTAATCAGCCCGATAACGCCGCCAAACTCATCGAGAAGGATGGCCATCTGCTGCCTTTCTCTTGTCATTTCTCTCATCAGCGACCCGATTTTCTTGCTCTTGATGGTAAATAACGGCGGCCTTATGAGCGTATTTTCATTGCCGGGATTCAATTCATTCAGCATGTCACTCTTGGAAAGAAAATCCTCTATGGTGAGTTCCTCGACAGATCTTCCTTTTAAGCTTTCTATATTCAATCCCTTCCACCGCGGCAAATCCTTGATATAGAAGATGCCGCAGATATTATCAATATTCTCTCTGTACACAGGAAGACGAGAATAACCGACTTTCTTTGTGATAGCAAAGGCTTCCCTGATCGTTTTTGACACATCCACACACACCATCTCAGTCCGAGGAACCATGGCCTCTTTCGCAGAGATATCATTGAGTTCAAATATATTGTGAATGATCTCACCTTCTTCTCCATGAAGTGCACCGCTTTCTTCAGTTGATTTCACAATGGCTCTTATCTCAGCACTCGTCAGTGGCGTCTGTTCATGCATGGATTTCACACCGAACAGGGGAAGCAGAAAATCCGTAAAATAACGCAGTGCTTTCCTGAAAGGAAAAATGAGATGGGAGAATAACCTCAATGGACTGGCAACGGCTCTGGCAACTTTCTCAGAATGATTGATAGCATAAGTCTTGGGTGTAATTTCACCAAAAACGAGCAGAAGGAAAGTTTGCAGCAGGATGGCAACGAGGTAAGCCAATCCGAGGTTTTTTCCCTTAAATACAGTGTCGTATATGAGCATTCCGGTGATGCTCACAAAGGCCATATTGACAAGGGTATTTCCAAAAAGGACTGTAATGAATAGTCGGCGAGGGTCATCTAAAAAAAAGATAATTGCCCGGCTGCTTCTCTTTTTATCCCCCTTCAGCCTCTGGATTTGCGACATGGTAAGGGCAGTCAAAGCTGTTTCGGAGCCTGAGAAAAAAGAGGAACACAGAAGAAGCAGACATAGACCAATAAAGTAGCGGAATATTTCAGCGATATTCATAGGTAATGTATTCTAAATAATATAAAAAGATAGTACACTTTTTTCTATCTCCTGAACATAGAGATCGCCAATGATACTCAGTTATCCTTGCACCCTCTGTGATGACTGGTGCTTTTGATTAACAATAGCGAAGCATTATAACTTTGTCAACATAGATATATGGCCCCTGGGCGGGCAACGAATCAAAATAATGCAAGAGACTTTATAAATGAATATTTATGTAGAAAACCATCCGGTAGGGCAATGTGGGATTGACATGGATGCCCTCAAGATAGCTGAGGAGAAGATCCCCTTGAGATTGGAAGCCCTTCTTGTTAGTATAATCAAAAAAAAGAGTATACTCATGATTAAAAAAATCCTGATAGAATTATTTATCACCCGCATTACCGAATTAATCGTGATCACGATCGGCGTTCAGATGGTTTTTAATGGATTATCCTTCCGGATCATCACTTTAATGAAATGATCTTACTAGGTCTATCTGGCCCGTGACAAGTGGTCGGCCTTTTTGAATACAGTCCTGCCGGAGCACTGGGATTACAGTGAAGCCACCGCCCAGGAGATCGACGACGAGATCAAAGAGATCATCTCCCAGGAGCATGAAAAGGCATTAAATGTTCTGAAGGAAAAAAGGCAATCCTGATCAAGGGGGCCGCTTGCTGCTGAAAAAGGAAAAGATCGACAGTGATGAGTTGAAGGCCCTCGTTAAGGAAGGATCACCCAAGGCCAATGAGCAAATGGGCGTGATTATTTTTCATTATATACTTCCGGTGTGTATTTCAGGAAATGTTTATCAGAGGGTTGAGATTGTAAGAGATTCATAACCTTATTTTAAGGAGGGCCTGTAAAAATGAAAAAGGCCAAACTGATTATCGCAGTCGTACTTGCCGTATTATGTCTTATCATCGTGTTACAAAACACCACATCTGTTGAGACAAGGTTCCTTTTTGTTACGATAACCATGCCCCGAGCCGTTTTACTGTTTTCAACGGCTGCCATCGGATTTGCCTTGGGAGTCCTTGTTTCTTTGATTATGTGCAAGAAAAAGTCATAGGGAGGAACACGAGCGGACACGGAATTAGCGGCACCCTGCAACTGGGCCTGAGCAGTCGAATATCATCCATCTTTTTATTTATTAAGGGAGTATCAGGCCTTCACAGGGCAGGAACTATTAGTTCCGATTTTATTATACCTGAGAACCCTTTATTCTTGAATTTACTCTTCCTTATGGCACCTTATTGTTGACAGTTAAAAGACAAGATCAGGACCTCATCCCTTATATTCATGAATATTGTATGAACTGACAGGACTGCTTTTTAAAGCCTTCGGATGATTCCTTCAATGATATCTTAATGATTCCAAAAATATAACATGTCTGGCATCTTTGTTGCTCTCTATTTATTAGATATTTAAGAATCCATAATCAATTTAAACAAATAGATCTTTCACATCATTCCGGTCAATAAAATCACAGAAAATTCCTCTATTGACATTATGAGAAAGTAAAGATAAATTGCTATTTCCAAAAATCAGGTTGGCTTCATGATACCTTTTGCTAAGGTAAAATAATATTATTAGTATATTATGGTTAGGAGGTTCGCGATGAGCCCGAATAATAACGTCAATCCTCAGGTAAATGGGAAAAAGGCCAAGATCGGATTTGGCACCTTCAAAGGTGTTTACCTCCCCAGCATTCTCACCATACTGGGAGTAATCATGTATCTGCGTCTCGGCTGGGTGGTGGGTAATGTCGGGCTCTGGAAGACCCTGATTATTGTCACGATATCAAGCACCATTACCTTCCTAACCGGGCTTTCGATCTCTGCGACCGCCACGAATATGGATGTGGGGGGCGGCGGGGCATATTTCATGATTTCCCGGTCTTTCGGGGTTGAGGCCGGCGCTGCGGTAGGTCTCCCTCTTTTCCTGGCCCAAGCTGTGGGTATTTCCTTCTATATCGCGGGATTCTCAGAATCCATCCATAACCTGTTTCCACAACTGTCCATTCCTATGGTGGGTGTGATCAGCCTGGTGATTCTGACCGCTCTGGCTTATATATCGGCCGATTTGGCCTTAAAAACTCAACTGGGTATTTTTGCGATCATCATGCTCTCCCTTCTCTCATTTTTTCTCGGAGGCACACCCGCACCGCAGGCGGTAGGGAGCGTATCTGCTTTGCCGAAAGCCTCTTTCTGGATTGTTTTTGCCGTCTTTTTCCCTGCAGTCACAGGCATTGAAGCAGGAATAGCCATGTCCGGAGACCTGAACGACCCGGCAAAGTCACTGCCCTGTGGTACGCTCTTTGCGGTCCTCACAGGGTATATTATCTATATGATCATACCGATATTTCTTTTCTATCATGTATCAGGGGAAGCCCTACGCTCAAATCCCATGATCATGAAAGACGTGGCCCGCATTGGACATTTAATTATATTGGGGATCTGGGGGGCCACATTGTCCAGTGCCCTCGGCGCCCTTTTGGGTGCACCGAGAACCCTGCAAGCGCTCGCCAGGGACCGGGTCGTACCGCAATTCTTAGGAAAGGGTTTCGGCCCGGAAGATACACCGAGGATTGCCACTGCATTCTCATTCATGATCGCCCTGGTCGGCATACTTCTGGGAGATATCAATGCGATTGCCCCGGTGCTCTCCATGTTTTTCCTCACCTCCTACGGCACATTGAATCTCATATCAGGGATTGAAGGCATGATCGGGAACCCTTCCTACCGCCCCACCTTCGGCACCCCATGGCCCCTCTCTCTCCTCGGGGCCGCCCTCTGTCTGGGGACCATGCTGATGATCAATCCCGGTGCCACTTTTATCGCTTCTTTTATCATTGCTGTTATCTATTATATGATGATCAGAAGAGATCTGAACGCCCGGTGGTCGGATATCCGCAGAAGCATCCTGCTCTTTTTTGCCCGATTTTCCATTTACAGGCTCGAAAGATCCAAAACGGATGCCCGTTCATGGCGGCCGAATATTCTGGCGTTGACCGGGGCCCCGACCCAGAGGTTTTATCTTATCCAACTCGCAGATGCCCTAACGCACGGAAAAAGCTTTCTTACGGTGACCTCTATTCATTCAAAGGACTCCGTATCCGAGGAACGAATTGACAATCTGGAAAATTCCATCAGGGAATTCCTCCGTAAAAAGGCAATACCTGCTCTGGTTGAAGTCAATGTGGCGGACGATTTGATCTCCGGGGCCAAAAACCTAATTAGCACATACGGCCTTGGTCCACTGACACCCAATACGTTTATGCTCGGAGAAACCATGCAGAAGGAGAATTTTGTCCAGTTTGCCGAATTGATTCGATTGATATACCAATCCAAACGAAATATTATTATTGTGCGTGAGAGCAATATTAAGGAGATCCTACATAAAAAAAACAAACAGATTTACATCTGGTGGGGCGGGCAGAAAGGCAATGCCGGATTAATGCTTGCTTTGGCTTATATGCTTCAGACAAGCCCGGAGTGGAAGGGATCAGAATTGATTGTAAAGACTATTGTCAAAAGTGAAGAAGACAGGGTGAAAGTGACCGAAAACATGGAAAATTTCTTTGCCAGAGGTAGACTCAGATCCAAACTCGAGGTACTGGTGGATAGCCAAAAAGATAATAATACGGTCCAAACGACGATCAAAAATTTTTCACAGGATGCGGATCTGGTGTGGATGGGAATGAAAGCACCGAACCACGGTGAAACGGATCAGGATTATGCAACCTATTATGAAAACCTCATCAAGTCCACCAAAGGATTCCCTCCCTTGGCCTTTGTCCTCTCCGGTGAAGACATGAATTTCAATGAAATATTCAAATAGAAAAGACAGAGGGGATATTGGATAGGATAAAAAATTCAAGCAACAGGGATCTTCTCTTTGATTTCTTCAAGGCCCTTAAATCCTAAGCCTTTAAAGATCACAAACCAGCCCACGATGACCCAAAGATAGGCGATAAAGAATCTCCAAAGGATTAATAAGATTCCTATGATGTGTTTGGGAACAAGGTTATAGAAGAGCAGATAGAATCCTCCTTCGGCAAATCCGCTTCCTCCGGGGGTTGGGGTTAAGTAAAGGAGGAAATACAAAATGATCTGTATGGCCAGAACCTTTAAAAAATCGATATCATGTCCTAAGCCCCTTATTAGAATATATGCAATCGAATAGTTGGCAAGCATGGTAAGAATTGTGAAAAACCCCGTATAAATGATACTCGCCTTCCGGTGTTGAAATAGATATTTAAAGGAGGATATAAATGCCTCCAGCCAGTTAAAGATATGCCTTGCCCAGACATGGGGATTGGGATACCTTTGGAAAAGTCGATATCTTTGGAAAAAACCGATGACCCTTTCCAATAGATTGCGGAGCCTATTCAGGTTAAAGAAGCCATAAATAGTGATGCCTATAATGATCAAGAATAAAACGGCCATATAATCAAAAAGTGATTTCATAGGTGAGGCTTTGAGATATTCCCGATGAAAGAACAGAATGACAGGGCCTCCTACGGCAATGATCAGTATCAACAAGATACCCCTCACGATCGCAATGGTCGTGGCCTTTTCCGTATCCATCCCGGTTTTTAGGGTCAGCATGTAGATCATTACAGGCTCCCCGCCCATGGCGGAAGGTGTGATATTCGCCAGGAAGTTGTAAGCAAAAACGGCTTTCAAACCCTCCCAAAAAGGCAAATGATACCCGAATGCCTGGCAGAGTATCTGTATTCTGATGGAATCAAAGGCATTTGCAAGCAAACCCAAAACAAATGAAAAAAAGATATACTTAAAGTGGACCTGATGAAGGGCCTCCCAGGTTTTCGGCCCCACGGTGAAAAACAATATGGCGCCAAGGATGCTGATGCTGATAAGAACTGAAATGATAAACCAAAAACGGGTTGAGTATCTTTTAGTCATGGATCAATATGATTTCGAAAAAAAATACCTGATATTGGATCTCAACGAACCGAAAGTTGAAAAAAGAGTTTCCGCAATTGAGTGCCGGGATCTTCATGGGAGATCCTCCTCCGCATCATTTCCTGAGCATTCATTTTCCTGTGAGCCCCTGACAAAGGGTTCAGGCAAACTTGGATTCAGGTTAAGCATTTATTTCTAAAGAGATAAACTGTACAATGATATTCAGAGGTGTTGAAATATTCTTGTTTGGGTCCTGCTAATGATGAAACATTCAAAATATGTATTTTGAGATTATATCCATACTGAACATAATAAAGCAATCGCTGATATCTATATTTTAGTAAAAGTCTTAAGTAAATTGACATAATAATATGTCGTTGCAGTTTGTGCAATGTTTCATAAATAAGGTTACATCTAAATGAGAAAATTCCTTCGATTGGAAATCATGGCTCCCATGGAAATCCCCAGGTTATACCCTTTTATTTTCATCGGGTTGGTTCTGGTTATAAACCTCCTCTGTACCCATAATATCCATGCAAGCGAAGTCATCTCATACCGGGTAAAAATAGAAGGCATTGCCGATGGAAAGCTCCGCAAGCTGCTGGAAAGCGTATCGAATACAATCAGTCGAAGGCAGACCCCAGCCATGTCTCTCAATCTTCTTCGGAAAAGGGCGGAACGCGATATACCGCGATTCCAGAAGGTGCTCAAATCCCAGGGGTATTATGCAGCGGATTTGAAAACGGAGATCAAAGGGGATGGTCAATCCATACAGGTGATATTTCGAATGGATACAGGTCCGCCCTTTCTTCTGGAATCCTTAAATATCCGGATGACAGGAGAGAATGACATCCGATTGCAGGATGTCCGGGAAACGGGCCTTTTTTTAGGGGAGCGGGTTAGAAGCAAGGCCATCGCAGATGGGGAAAAACACCTCTTGCACAGTTTAAGGATTCAGGGGTATCCATTCCCAAGGGTTGAGCAGCGAAAAGTGATAGTGGACCATGCCACCCGGACTGTAACGGTGGATTTTCTGATCGAACCCGGTCCTGAGGCATTTTTCGGTTCCACGGATATCAAAGGGCTTCAATCCGTAGAAGAGATATTTGTCAGGCGCAAGATCCCATGGAAAGAGGGGGAGCGATTTAATGCCGACCTTTTGACACTGATGCAAAACCGGCTGAACCCGACAGGGCTCTTTACCATGATTCAGGTCAAAACCGCAGAGGAACCGGAGGGAAACGCACGACTGCCCATGATCATCAGTGTCAGAGAGCGAAAGCACCGCACGGTCAAACTGGGCATCAATTATAAGACGGATGAAGGCCCGGGGGGAAAGGCATCCTGGGAACACCGGAACTTTTTCAGGCAAGGGGAAAGGCTGAACACGTCGATTGTTGCCTCTGGAATCACCTATGCTGGTGAGGCAGGGTTCCGAAAGCCCGGGTTCATGAGAGAGGATCAATCCCTGATCCTGAATTTCCGTCTGGCAGAGGACCATCCCGATGCATTCACCAGCCGCAATATCAGCAGCTCATTCCTGTTGGAGAGAGGATTTTCCGGAGGAATCAAAATGGGGGGCGGCTTTGCCCACAGGTCCTCACAGGTGAATCAGCTTGAAATCAAAGAGGGATTCAATCTCATTTCTCTCCCTGTTTATCTTGACTGGGACACCAGCAATGATCTGCTCGATCCCACCCGCGGCACGCATCTGGCGCTGCAGTTCTCTCCCTTTTACGATATTTACGGATCAGAGATCGGTTTTGTGAAGGCACACACAAGCTGCAGCCATTATGCCACGATATCAAAGGGCCCTTTTTTGGTTTTGGCAGGCAGGGCCATTCTGGGGTTCATCAGTGGGGCAGAACGCGATGCGATTCCTGCGGATATCCGGTTTTATGCGGGCGGGGGCGGCTCCATCCGGGGCTACGCATATCAATCGGTGGGCCCGCTTCTGCAAACGAATCCGATCGGAGGCAGATCCCTGATGGAGCTCTCCGCGGAATTGCGTATAAAAGTGACGGAGAGTATCGGGCTGGTGACCTTTATCGACGGCGGCAGCGCATTCGAAGAAGTGTTCCCGGAACTTAACAAAGCCCTGAGTTGGGGAACGGGCATGGGGCTCAGATATTTTACACCGGTGGGGCCGATTCGTTTCGACGTGGGTGTGCCGCTGAACCGGCGGGAAGGGATTGATAACAGTTTTCAGCTTTATATCAGTCTGGGACAGGCATTTTGATATCATGAGATGGAAAAAAAACATTATTAAGGCACTCAAATGGATTTTCACCGGGAGCATCCTCCTCTTTCTCCTGCTGGCATTGCTTTTCGGGTTGCTCCAGACCAGGAGCGGGAAGCGAAAGCTGCTTGGATGGATCGTTTCCAGGGTGGGGAGGGGTCCGGACATCCGGCTGGAGGCAGGGGAACTCCGCGGCCTCGTGCCTTTTAACATGAGCCTGGACACCCTCATCATCCGGGACCAGGATGATGAGTTGATCAATCTGGAGGGATTGAGATTTCACTGGTCTCCTCTGGCCCTGTTGCATAAACGTATCCATATCCGGACACTGGAGGCCGCTGCTGTACGCATAAACCGCCTCCCCCCTTCACGGGAAAAAAAGGGGGCACAGGGAAAAAGATGGCCTGAGTGGCCGCCTCATATTCCCCCTTTTCTGATCGAGCGGCTTCATATCGGGCAACTGGCATTGGGCCAGTCCATGATCGGGCAAAAGGCTTTATTTACCATAGATGGCCGGATGCACACACCCGATGAGGCAGGGGGCATCACCGCATCCCTGAGGATTGAAAGGCTGGACGTGGCCAGGGGCCTGGCGGAAATTGCTCTCAGCGTAAAAGAGCAGGCCCCGGTGGTCAAGCTTCGAATCATGGCGGAGGAGGCCGAAGGTGGCATCATAAGCCATGTTCTGGGGCTGAAGACAGCGG
>JBLIRM010000031.1:0-5485 GCA_049472295.1 bacterium
AAAATAAAATTGATAGGGATATGTATATATGGATCTATTTAGTGCTTCGACCTCTAAGCTATCGTCCGACCAGATTTCTTCTAAAATCGGGCTTTTCAGCTAATCAAGTTACGGTTATCTCTACGATCGTCGGCCTCATAGGTTGCATCTTCTTGATCTTAGGTGGTTTCGTTGCACGAATATGCGGTTTTCTCTTGTTAAACATATGGCTTTTGCTTGATTGTGTGGATGGTAACATCGCCAGACTAAAAAAAACCAGCAGCAGTTATGGCAAATTTCTGGATAGCCTTGGCGGGGATATGGTTTCTATCTGCGTGTTTTTATGCATTGGTTTCGGTATATTTAGAAATCCTGATTCGTCATTATTATTATCTTCCTGGAAGGCAAATGATATATTTATCAATAAAAGCATATTTTTAATCTTGGGTTTCGCCAGCTCTGCATGTTATTTACTCAGCAAGCTAATCTCATTATTAAATAAGAGCTTATTTGCGGAAAGCCTAAAATATGATGTAATTTCAAGTCCTAAAAATTCGAATCGGCTTCATTCAATCCTATGGACTATAAGTGCAAACTTATTCGGGATTTCAGGTTTCTTTCTGCCCTTATTTTTCTTGGCCACAATTCTGAATCTATTGGGTTTATTTCAGATCCTTTTCTTACTGGTTAATTTTGGTGTCTTTGCCTATATCGTTAAAAGGATAATAACAAAATCAATCAGAATGAAAACCGATATTCATTTAAAAAAGTCAGCCGTTCTTGCGGTAATACTCGGAACTGCCGGCTGTATCCTGCTGGCAACAGGGCATTATTACACCAGGATTTCAGGCATAATCCTGATAGGCCTTTGGGTTATTATTGGTCATGTAAAGAGTGACTTACTTTTATTTAACAACACACTCAAACGTCTTGATGATATTGTTATAACATTAAGTGACTATATAATAAGCACCTTTCTTTTTATGTCCGCTGCTGTCGGGGTATATATGAAACCGGGCAGAAGTGCCGCTTTGATTTTTGGTGTGTGGGCGTCTCTAACTGCAATATTACCAAGATTTATCCTCTATAAATTTTCCGACATATGTCTACATGGTGATATCGAGGCTTTCAAAAGATTCATAGAGGATGAGCGGACCTTTCTATCTGTCTTTCTTAAGATATGCAGAAAAGCGGCCAGCATCTCCGGTTTAGTTATTTTAATATTACTAATTGCTGCAATATTCAATTCTTTGGAGTGGTTCGTGGTATTTTATGCCCTCTTAAACAGTATTCTTTTCCTTTTTATTCTTTTTTTCAGTTTCAGAACCAAGTTAAAAGCCCTAAACAACTTATAAATTTTAATTATTACCTGTTTAAGCTTCTTCTCAATGTTAAAAATTATAGACTGGCGGGAATTGCCTTTGTTCCCCCGGAGAACCTATAGTAAACGAATGAAGTATATTATCATTGCGTGAACGTCGTACTATCGTATCAAATTATTTAAAGTGTTTACTTATAATAGCAGTGACATATTAAATGACCTTAGTATGTCATCAAACTGCATAATTTGCAGAATCAAGCTAAGGATCATTGATAAACTTTATGGTTCAAATTTTAATCTCAATGGGTTTAATTTTCGAAATATGCTCAGAATATAGAAAGGATTCCCAATTCGATACCCACTAATCTGTGCTGCTTGAAGAGTTCATTAAAAAATTTAAACAAGTTTAAAGCTTATAAATCTTGATTTCTGGTCCGGGTTTATTTATTAAATTGTTTTCAAATCTTTTTAATAGTGGCAGTGATTCATCAAGTGAAATATAGAATTTTTTCCATCCGGAGACCAACTCAGGCCTTTCTCTCATGGAGTCGGGATAGAAATAGACTACGCTATCATAACTGGAAGTAATGATATATTCGAAACCTGCCTTTCTAACCATTTGAATATTTGGAACTATATCCATATTTTCGCCTCGATAAAAAAAGATTTGATATTTTGTTTTGGAAATGCTGGGAGGATAAAGAATGGGTGTAAAAATTTTCGCCCCGGGTTGAATATGCTTTTCGATCCACCTGCCTGATTCTATTCTGGTATTCGTGTGTGATAACAGATAAGCATATCTGATCGTCCTTATCCCTGTAGGTAAAACGCATAAAATAGCCAAAGCGATTAATATCCCTGCTTTGCCCTTCAAATACTTTATCCAGGAAAAGGCATCTACAAGAAACCTTGCGGCTATAACACAAAATATGGGATAAAGAAAATAAAAATATCTTATTATCCTTTTGTTTCCTGGACCTGCGAGGAACACGTAATAACAAATAATCAAGAGACTAAATCCTATATCAAGAGGTTGAATTTTGTCTCTGTGTGTGAACCCCCTGTAAAAGGCATAAATAAGCCCCAGTAAAAGTAGAATTAGAATGGGTAAACCCATTGCCCCCCAAAAGGAATCAATAGCAAGGGGTTCGTAATTGCTGGGGATCCGGGAGAATAAATAATCAAAATACCAACTCTGGGTAAAGCCCAGTTTTCCTCCGGTTTGAGCAGTTATTTGACTTTGAGAATGGCCAAGATAATTTTTGAATCGAACTAAAAAGATAGGGGTCCCAATAACAAAGCTGACAGGAATCATGGCTAAACCTGACAAAGGATAACCATAGAGCGTTTTTGGTTCGACGGTTTTGTGTTCCTCCCACCATCTGAACCCCATCACAATGAGAAATGGTATAACCAAAAAAACGGGAATATATTTTGTTGATACTCCGAAGCCAATAAAAGCCCCTGCCAGCAAATAATTCTTTATTCCTCCCTCATGATTCAAACGTGCTATATAATAAAGGGCGACAACCGCCATGAGACACATGACAGCATCGGTCATGGGATATCTGGAATCTTTCACATGAAAAAACATCAAGGCCAAAAAAAGCGCTGAGCAAAGACCAATACGGTCGTCCTTATACGCCTTTGCCCCAAGAAGAAAAACAAAGAATACAGTGAGTACACCTGCAAGCGCATTTGTTATTCTTGCAATCAGATAAAAAGCCGAGGGTACGGCCTGATATAAATATCCAGGTTTAGATGGGGTATATAAGGCATTTACAGCTTCTGAAAAGTTCTTAAATCGGCCTTGATATTTCCCAACTAAGGCATAGACAACTCCATAGATAGTAAATTCCGCAGCCAGTAGGTTTATAAAAAGGGTGGGATATTGATATTTTTGGGGATCAATATCGAATTTTCCATTCAGAATATTTAGTGTAATCCTTTTTGAAATCCCTACCGTTTTCTGGGCATCGACATACATGAGGTCCGGAAGCCCATGGTTTATGCCCCACAAACGGACGAATAAAGCAATTAATATAATTAAACCGAGTAGATAATATTTTTTTTTAATATGCATAACTAAACATTCATGCCCCTCCAGGGCACCACGAAGAATGAAAATATATCCTTATTTTAGATACAAATCTTTTTAAAAACAAAAAGGGTTGATTTTCTTATCCAAAGTATATCCAATGAATACAGTTATTGTCAATATAAGCCATTTATCTTAAAAACAGAATTATCATGACTGAATTTGCGATTTAACCATTGGGATTTTGTTTATCATGATATCAACCAAAAAAAGAGTCAAACTTTGAATAATAAATCTCAATGAGTATAATATGCTTATGCATATCAATGAAATATTTAAAAAACTCGGAATCAACAAAGAAGAATATAATGATCTTCATATCACCCGCAAGTTTTCCTCCTTTTTGGCGATTTCCGACGGCAAAGTAATTGCCATGACCGATCCCTGGATGAAACAATGCCTTCTCTTTGACATGCTGCACCAAAAACTGGAGGAAAATGATAAGGCCTTCATCAGGGAAAGAATAAAACAGGCAATCGAGGAGAAGATCGATAAATTCGGCTCATTTACATCCAAGCGCGAACTCAAACGGGAGGATATTGCAGTACCCTACGGTGCATCTGAAATGATGATGTATGCCCTCAAAAAGGGAGGGATTGATGCAGCGATCACAGTCTGCGATGGCGCAGGGACAGTGATCTCAGCATCCCCTTCACTGGTCCAGGGGATCGGCGCGCGAATGAACGGCCTTTTCTATACCACACCCATCCCTGAAGTGATTCGAAGGATCGAGGATCAGAAAGGGATCTGTGTTTTCCCTGATACAGCAGATATTGATCAGATTGCAGGACTCCGGAGGGCAGCCGAGGAAGGATACAGGAAAATCGCTGTTACAATCAATGGCTTTGCGGATGATGATATCAGCAACATACAGGATATTGAAAGAGAATACGGGATCGAGGCTGTAAGCATCATTGTGTGTACTACAGGGCTTCATCAGAAGCAGCTTGAACATATCGCAAAATGGGCGGATCTCGTATGGTCCTGTGCATCGGGTGAACTGAGGGAAATGGTCGGACAGGCAGCTATCCTTCAAATATCTCTCAGTATTCCGGTATTCGTCCTGACTAAAAAGGGCCTGGACTTCACTGCAAACTATGCCTCCGATCCCGGTCTGATCCGGGATCTTGACGCATCCCGCCAATATCTCATATCCGGAAAATTCAATGGTATTCCTCTGCGGATGGGAAATATGTCTACAAAACTCTCCGAAGCAATCCTGCCCGTTAGAAGCGAAAGAGAACCGGGATAGAAAACTGAGAAGATACCGATCACTGAATCAAAAATCTTTTTGCAATCCTTACCATATCGCATACCTTAATCATAATCCAGCAGTTTATTTCCATTTTTTGTTCCAGGCATATAAAATGCAAGAAATAGATTTAAATTCCGATTCGAATCAGATTCAAAAGAAAATCCGGGACAAGAGATCATCACTTGTTCATTAACTCTATCGATTTAAAAAACGGTGTTAAAAAATGATTAATCTGACTCTAAAAAAGAAGGTCATCATATTTGCAATTGCACTCATCTCATTGATTGTTGGTTGTTTAATTACCGGCATTTGGGGACTTCATCAGGTGCAGATTTCCAAGGATCAGGCTGCCATTGCCGTTAAAATCCATGACAGCTTCGATGAATTGAGGGTCCTGTTCGAGCAGACATTGATGGGACCACACGATTATCTAATTCAGGGTGATCAGGAAGAAAAAGGGACCTTTCTGAAGGACTTTGAAAATATACTCGAGAAAAAGGCCAGGCTGAAGATTCTGATCATGGAACACAAAAAAAGGTATGGTTCGGCATTCGAAGAGGTATTGGGAAAGGCAGAGAATCATCTTCTGGTCATCGAAAACAAACTGCCCAAATTCAAGGTAAAGGTGCTGGATGTTTTCAACCTGGATGCCCCCAAACAAAATCAGATGGTCGGATTCTATATGGAAGAGATGGATTCTTTCACCAGAGGATTGGAGGACGATCTGAAAAAGGAAGGAATGGTCCTGACCGAACTATCGGATAAGGCCATGGACCGAATCAATACGATCCATATCCGAGTCCTGACCTTATTGACCATCATTGGCATCATT